>CAZTEZ010000041.1:0-15364 GCA_964611815.1 uncultured Bacteroidia bacterium
CTGCCACAGACCTACAAGAAGCACGTTAACAAGCTGAAAGCCAGCGGGCAGTTCGCCCTCAGCGGGAGGCTGCATGGCCCCATCGGCAAAGCGGGCCTTCCAGCGCTCGCGCTGAGCTTCTCGGTGGCCAACGGCGCATTGCAAAACAACGACCCGCCCGCCAAGCTGACGGGCATGAATGGCGCCGGGCGGCTCGTGTATAACTTTAACGTGCCCAGCCGTGCGACACTCAGCCTCAAGGAGGTATCAGGGAAACTCGGCCCCGATGCGTTTAACGCTAGCCTCGATATCCAGAACTTCGACGATCCCGCGCTCGCGCTCGACTGGCGCGGGGAGTTCAGCCTGGGCGAGCTCACGCGCCTCTTTCCGGACCTGTTGCCTAAAGCCAAGCTGACAGGCAAGCTTGCCGGCAGCTTCAAAACAGAAGGCAAGCTGCGGCACTACAACGCCGAGCACATTATCTATACGCGCACTTCGGGTCAGTTGGTCCTGCGGAATGTCGATTACAAGAGCACCATCGACAAGCGCCGTGTAGAAGCGCTGAACGGGCAGCTCAAGTTTACGCCCGATGCGGCTGATATTCAGCAGCTCACGGGCATGATCGACGGGAACCACGTGCGCTTCGACGGCCACTTCCGAAATTACATGCCCTACTTCCTGACCGACAAGGGCGTGCTGGAAGCCGAGCTCTGGGTGCGTGCGGGCGATCTGCGGCTCGACCCCTGGCTGGATGGACCGGGTACTAACGAAAACGCTCAAGATGAGCCAGTTGCTGAAAATGATACCCAGCAGCGCGAAGGCCTGCCCGACCGCGTTCGGGTGAACTTGCAAGCTGAGATCGGCACCATGCGCTACGATAATCTGGTGGCGAAAGACTTCAACGCGAGTGTGCGCCTGGTCGACCGCAAAGGCACAGTTGACCGCCTACGATTCTTAGCGTTTGGGGGCAGCTTCAACCTGAGCGGCACCGCCGAGCAGCGGCAGATTGCGATGAAAGGCGATATTCAGAACGTCGACATCCGCCAATTTTTCGACACCTTCAAGCAGTTCGGCGAGCTGGTGATGGTGGGTCCGCACGCACATGGCAAACTCACCACTAACTTTGACGTCCGTGCCCGCGCCACCGCTGGGCTGGAGGTCGACCCGAAAAGCATCACTGCCAGTGGCAGTTTCAGCGTCAGTGAAGGCAAGCTGCTGGAGTTTCCGCTCTTCGCCGAGATGGCTGGGTTCATCAAGTTCAATCGTCTGCGCAACCTGGACTTCGGAGCCTGCAGGGGGGATTTCCGCCTCGAAAACGAGCGCGGCTATCTCGACAAGCTCCACCTGACCGCCAACCGCCTGACCATCGACGCGCATGGCAGCCACGGCTTCGACGAGAGCATCGATTACCACTTCGCGATTCAGCTGCCACGTCGAGAGTGGAAAGACGCGCGCTCCGACGACGTGCAAGATTGGATTGCCACGGCCGAAGGCGAGCACATCCCGCTGACGCTCAGGATGCAAGCCACTGGCACAGCCGAGCAGCCGAAGTTCAAGCTCGACCGCACGGCGATTAAACAGCACCGTCGCGAGCGCCGTAAAGCCGAAAAGCAGGAGCTGGCAAGCGAGATGAAACGTGAGAAAGAGCAGTTGTTCGGGAAACAATCCGAAGAAGATGCCGACGATTGGGTTGTCACCGAATGAGCGCTTCGCATCTGAAGAGCGCCCTTTAGAGCCCCTCTGGTGTAAGTTTTTGATTCAGAGAAAGCTAAAAGGGTTTATGCGAAATAAGGTTACATAAAATAAGTGTACCTACATATTGTGTTTTTGCTTGCTCTTTCCCAATTTAATTGTCGATGCACAATGCTAATAGACCATATCAAGAGCAATACCAGTCACTTGCTTTTATTCCGCGGACCTCTGACGCGCTTTTTCATCTCTTTCAGCACTTTAAGCAGATTCGCCATGATGTGGCGAACGCACATAAGTTGAACACGAGTGAGCTAGAGTTATTGCTCATTCTAGATCATACTGAAGAAGACTTATCGATCAAGCACATCAGCCAGCGCATGATGCTCTGTTCGCAGGCTATCACGAAGATTTCGCGCTCGCTCAACAAAAGCGAGTTGGTGAAGTTCGAGAAGTCGAGCGAAGACCGCCGGGTCACATTCGTGAAGCTCACGCAAGCAGGTCTCAACGTTGTCGCTGAGGAACGACATGCCCGAGAGGAGGCGCTTAAAGAAGCGATTAATGCGCTGGCCGACAAAGAAGGCCATCAGTCAGACGGTGAAGTTAATGACCGCCCGAGCGAGACCCACGAAAGCGCCGACCTTGAGCGTGCTACTCAGGCCTATGCCGGTGGTGGCGGTGCGTTCTCGCCGTCCTTTTTGGCTGACTCACTGTCACAGATTGCCAGCCATATCACGAAGACCAATCTCTAATCTATTGTAGGTTAGGACATTGAAATTGACTTCCGATTTCATCGCAAAAAAACTGGACAAACCGGAACTGAAGTTTGAACTTCGGCGTTTCGGCGCTTAAACTACTCGGTTTCCGTATGGAAGTCTACCAAGTCCACTTTACATTCGAGGATGGCCAAGCGCCCAAAACGGTGCAAGCCGTAGAGGGCGAGTCGTTGCTCGAAATTGCTCACGATAATGACGTCCACCTGAACCACAACTGTGGTGGGGTTTGTGCGTGTAGTACCTGCCACGTCTATGTGTTAGAAGGCATGGAGGGCCTGCCCGAGATTTCCGACAGCGAAGAGAATTTCATCGACCGCGCCATCAACCCCCGTTTGGAATCGCGACTGGCCTGCCAGTGCAAAATCAGCTGCGACGTGAAAGTCGAGATCCCCGACCAATCTTTGATCATCGGTCACGAACACTGATAACCTCGGCCTTTTCACACGTTTACATCCTTTAACTCCACTTACTGACTGCTTGCCCTATGGAAGGTTTCGATCTTGAAATGGACTGGAAAGACCACGAAGACATCGCGCTTTCGCTCTACGAAAAGTTCGGCGATGAGTTCAACGAGTCGAAGATCTACCGCATCCGCTTCACCGACCTGCACAAGTGGGTGACGGAACTCGAGAACTTTGTCGGCGACCCCAAAGCCTCTACAGAAGCCGATTTGGAGATCATCCAGAGCAATTGGGTCTACGAGTGGCGCGAGGGCCAGAAGTAGGTAGCACGCGTATCCATGAATTTGCCTATTTCATTGGCATGAAATGGTCAGATCACGAGGCGATCGCGCTCAAACTCCTGCGCCACAAGGGCGATGATTTTACGCCCAAACTGATCAATGCCCTAGATGACGATGCCATCTGGCACTTGGCTTTTACGGTTTGCGGTCTCAGCCGGTTTGATGCTGATTTTGATAAAGCGCACCTGAAGCGTATTCGCTCGGCCTGGGTTGAGCGCTGGGTGTGGGGCAATAAGAACGGCTGAGTGCACACAGAGTGCCGGAAGAGCACTATCCTGAAATTTCCTGAGACTATTACAGCCCTGAGATTGTCCACTTGGGGCTTTTCTGTGTAATTTTAGGCGATCGAACGCACAACTCACGTCGTTCTGACAGCCACCCTTCACCTGCGTTGCACATGGAGCAAGACGTCATCTTCTATTCTGGCCTGCTGAACCTGCTGATTTTCCTGCCCATTTTGGCGGCGCCACTGGTGCTCCTGTTGGGAGAAAAGCTGGCGAAATACGTCGCCTTCGGCGCGTCTTTGATAGCTTTTGGCACGGCGCTGGCCATTTTCAGTGGCTACCTGGACTACAGCGCCACACTCATCGCCACCGATGGGTATGTGTTTGGCAGCGCGTCCGAGTGGTTCAGCGACCGCTACGACATCAAGTTCATGACGGCCATCGACGGCATCTCGATCTACCTCGTGCTGCTCAACGCGCTGATTTTCCCGCTGGCCATACTCTACTCCTGGCGCACGGTCGAAACCCGCCAGCCGATGTACTATGCGCTGATGCTCGTACTGCAAACCGGCCTCTTCGGCGCGTTTGTGTCGATCGACCTCATCGTCTTCTACATCTTCTTCGAGCTCGTGCTGCTGCCGAGCTACTTCCTGCTCGGCCTCTGGGGCGGCAAAGAACGCGGGCACGCCAGCGTTAAATTCTTCGTTTACACGCTCGTGGGCTCGTTTATGATGCTCATCGCCATCATTTGGCTGGGCTTCCACGCCGGGCCCTTGTCGGACACCATCTTCACGAGCGACCTCTCGAAGCTCATGAGCATCGAGCTTGATTTCCGCGCTCAACTGTGGCTTTTCCTGGCGTTTGCATTGGGTTTTGCCATCAAAACGCCGATTGTGCCCTTCCATACCTGGCAGCCGCTGGCGTATGAGCAATCCTCAACAGCCGTGACGGTGATTTTCGCGGCGATTATGTCCAAGCTCGGCACCTATGGCCTGATTCGCTTCGTGCTGCCGCTCTTCCCGGATGCGAGCATGGAAATGGCCGGTACGATGGCTACGCTGGGTCTGCTGGGTGTCATTTACGGCGCCGTGGTGGCAGCTGCTCAAACGAACATCAAGCGCCTGATCGCCTACTCATCTATCGCTCACATGGGCTTTATCGTGATGGGCATCTTCGCGTTTCAACAGATGGCGCTCTCGGGTGCGGTGCTGCAAATGGTGAACCACGGTGTCGCCACGGCGGCGCTCTTCTTGCTCGTGGGCATGCTCGGCGACCGCCGCAAGAGCTTTGCCATCAGCGATTATCAGGGCATGGCCAAACAACTGCCGGTGCTGGCATTTCTGCTGGTGTTTGTCAGTATGGCCTCGGTTGGCTTGCCGGGTTTGAACGGCTTTGTCGGCGAATTTCTGATTCTCACCGGCAGCTTTGCCACACAGGCGTATAGCATGACGCTGGTCGTCATTGCGACCGTCGGTGTGATTCTCGCAGCGGTGTATCTGCTCTGGATGCTGCGCCGCGTGCTATTTGGGCAACTGGACAATGCGCACAACAAGCAGTTGAATGATCTCGTGGGTCTCGAGCTCGGTCTGTTGTTGCCGCTGCTCGTGCTGATCGTGCTGATGGGCGTTTATGCCACGCCTTTCCTCAACGAGATTGAGCACAGCGTGAATATGCTGATGACCAACTACTTGAGCACCGGCGATATCGTCTCGGCAGCACGCTAATCTATGGCCACGTCTCGGCGTACGTTCGACGAAACGGTTGCGTTTCTGTACGACTTGCTGCCCGCCTACCAACGCGAGGGCGCTCGCGCGGCGCGTTATGACCTCTCGAACACGCGCAAGCTGTGTGCTGCCTTGGGTAATCCCGAGAGTGAATTGCGCTGCATTCACGTGGCCGGAACGAATGGGAAGGGCAGCGTGTGTGCGATGATCGCCGACGCGTTGACTACAGCTGGCTATCGGACGGGGTTATACACCTCGCCGCACCTCATCAGTTTTACTGAACGCATTCGCATTGATTTCCAACCGGTTGCTGAAGACTGGGTCGTGGACTTTGTGGCCAAAGTGGAGCCGCTCATCGCTGCGCTGAAGCCCAGTTTTTTCGAGCTAACGGTGGCCATGGCCTTCGCGTATTTCGCTGAACAGCAAGTTGATGCGGCGGTGATTGAGGTTGGCATGGGCGGGCGCCTGGACAGCACGAACGTCATCACGCCCGAGCTATCGGTGATTACGAATATCGGCTACGACCACCAGCAGTTTTTGGGTGATACGCTGCCCGAAATTGCCGGTGAAAAAGCGGGCATCATCAAGTCGGGCGTGCCCGTGGTGGTGGGGGAGTATCAGGCAGAAGTGGCACACGTGTTTGCGGAGAAGGCGAATCAAGAGCGCGCTCAGCTGACTTTTGCGAAAGACCTTGCGCTTGATCTGTCTGATTTTCAAGCCGTCACGGGTTACCAGCAGCGCAACCTGCGTACAGCACTGGCAGCGCTTTCAAAGCTGAGAGGGTTTGAGCTGAGCCAAGCTCATATTCGCCAGGGCGTAACCAAAGGCCTGGCCTTTCAGCAAACGCAGGGGCGGCTCTTGCGCCTGAGCGAGCGCCCGCAGGTCATACTTGACGTCGCGCATAACCCGCAGGGCATCAGCCAGTTGCTTGAGGCGGTCAATCTCAGCAACGGCCGCCTCGAAGTGCTGTTTGCTGTTAGTGGTGACAAGAATGTACGCGACATGGCCGCGGCTTTCCCGCAGCACACGCGCTTTCATTGCACCAGCTTCAATCTGCCGCGCGCCAAGCCCGCGGCCGCGCTTGCCAATGAACTCCAAGCCCTTGGTTTTGAGGCGGTGACTGTCGTCAACACCCACGCTGCTTTTGAGCAGTTGCGCGCCGGGCTGGGGGAGGGCGACACGCTTCTGGTCTGTGGCAGCATTTTCTTGCTAGCCGAACTCCTGCCGGCTGTCTCGCCCGATTTAAACGACGAAAGCGCGGCATGAGCCACGCTTTCAATCGCCTTCTACGTTAAGCGGTAGTAGGGGTTGGTTAGTTATCTATGCATGTTCATGCATTGAAATTCAGTGCGTTAGTGGAAGTCGCGACCGTGATCGTTATCCATCATATTGAAGTCGCGTACTTGTCCATCAGTTTTGAACGTGATGTCGCGGTCGTCGGGCCAGCCGGTGTAGCGTACGACGGATTCGTCATAAGCTTTAATGTCCAGCAGTTCGTCCGCGTGCACATTCACTTCTGAGAAGTCGCTGGCAGACACTTTCGTGTTCTCTGAACGCACGTCTGTCGCCCAAATCGTACTTTTGTTTGACGCAGCGTATTCTGTTTCCAGAATGTCGCCTTCTATAAAAGCGCTTGAGTTATCATAGGTTTCAAGGCTGAGTGTCTTGGCAGCGACAGGTGCTTGAAAGTTCAACATGGCATGGTCGTGCAATTTCATCTGAATGTGGTCGGCGTATGGAAAACGCTCTGTAACAGTTACTTCAGCGTTATTTTCAGCGTGGATTTCTTCCAGCTTGTCTACGAGTACAACGATTTTGAAATCGTTCTGGTCGATGAAGTAACGTTTGAGGCCATCGCCTTCGATGCTCAGAATGTTTTCATTTTCGTTGTAGTTCACGACAACATCGTCGATGACATCCTGTTTGCCTTTAATCATTATGCCGCTCCACATACCCTCGCCGTGGCGCAGTTCTACTTGAACGGGCAGTTTGACGCGGACACCATTTACCTCATCGAATTTTTCGATTTTAGGCTCATGGAGACGGTCGCGCTCGTCGCCATTGGGGGCGAGGTCGACATTGGGTTGTGCGATTACGGTTGATCCAAAGACAAATGCCAGTATTAGGGACATCAGCATTGTAAATGTTTTTGGGTTTAAGTATTTCATGAGAAGGATTTTAGAGGTTGTTTTAGTCAATTCTACTATTAAAACACAGCCTACTATACATCGTTCCGACTATGGCGCATGTTTCTCTATTCGTGACTTAGAGTCCATTTGGTCAAAAGGCCATACACTAAGTAGTCGTCGAACCAGCAACAATCGTTTTTAGCTATACGCTTTATTGTCACGCTCGTCATTACAATGACCTAAGCACCATTTCTTTGTTGCAGAATAGGTAGGGTATCTAGTATATAACGCCGTACTGTTCACCGTTTCGTGCTAGCGCTACTCACAAAAAAAGCGCGACCGGGGTCGCGCTTGATTAAGCAATAATAGATGAGACAAAGCCTTTAAAGTAGTGAGGGCTTAAACCCTAGGTTGAGAACCTGAACTCAGGCCATGCTTGTATAGGACTTAGTATTCGTCTTCGTTAAAAAGGAAGTCTTCTTTGGTGGGGTAGTCTGGCCAAATCTCCTCGATGGATTCGTAGGGCGCATCTTCGTCCGGCAGATCCATCAGGTTTTCGACGACCTCTTGTGGCGCGCCAGAGCGCTGCGCATAGTCGATGAGCTCATCGCGGGTGGCCGGCCAGGGCGCGTCTTCGAGGTAAGTAGCAAGTTCGAGTGTCCAGTACATAGTGGTGGGCTTTCGGAGCAAACGGTGAAATCCCCGTTTCGCGCAAATATACTTTTCCAACGTAAAAACACAAGCCCGTGTTTCAACTGCATTTCCTTTTTCTGCCAAAATGCGTGCTCAATTGGTCAAGACAGGCGTTTCGCTGCAGCAAACTAGCTCCATAATATAGAGGTCTTGAAGTCGATTTTTATTGAAATGTCCGTCCAGCATCCTTTTTAGATCAACCGTACTAGCCACTCTGGCAACCTGATTGGTAACAAAAAACTTGTTTTCATTGTAATGATGTGTTACCTTACTAACGAACGTTAGTGAGATGGCGTTCGATTTACTTCGGTGAGATGAAAGTTCATTCAAATTCAAATGGAAAATCAGATTAGCAGAAGAGAGGTGATCATCAGGGAGGCTTCGCAACTCTTTTCTAGTAAAGGCTACCAAGCGACTGGCATGCGCGAATTGGCGGTGAAAGTCGGCATAGAACCGGCGAGCATCTATTCGCACTTTGTGTCGAAAGAAGGTCTGCTCTGGGAAATCGCCGACACCTGTGCAAACAGCTTCGATGCCACTGTCAGGCCGGTTTTTGAGTCAGACAAGCAGTATGATCAGAAACTTCGTGAGATGATTATCCAGCACGTGGAAGTGACGCTTGAAAACCGTGATGCAGCTGCCGTTTTCACCCACGAGTGGCGTCAGCTGGGCGATCCTCGTAAAGGGGAATACGCCGAAAAGCGACGCAATTATGAACGCATGTTTCGCGAGACCATCGAAAAAGGTCACAAAATCGGCGTTTTCGATGTTGATAGCATCGGCCTCACAACTCTCACGATTCTTTCCGCACTCAACTTTACCGCCCGCTGGTACAAGCCCGGTGGCGAAATGACACCGACCCAAATCGGTACGCAACTCGCTGATTTGCTCACGAAAGGACTGATTAAGCGCTGAAATGTGTTATTACATTGAAGGCCATTAAGTTACTCCTCAGACACCCTGACCCGCTTTTTGTCCATCCTGCACAACTGCAAACACCTTAAATCACGACACCTATGTACGGCTCCGTAACAGTAATTGATGAAATTGACAACTGGGGTAAACGCGTGGAAGACGAAGATCCCATTGCGCTCCAGGAATTTGAAGATCGCATCGCCAGAGGCGATAAGATTGAGCCCGACGACTGGATGCCCTATGAATACCGTCGCCAGCTTATCCGCATGATCGAGCAGCACGCGCACTCCGAGATTATCGGTGCGCTGCCGGAAGGCACGTGGATTACCCGTGCGCCCGGTTTCCGCCGTAAGATGGCGCTGCTGGCGAAAGTACAGGATGAAGTGGGTCACGCGCAACTCCTTTACAGCGCCGCCGAAACCCTCGGCAAGCCGCGCGAGCAGATGATCGCCGATTTGATTTCGGGAAAGTCGAAATACTCCAACGTGTTCAATTACCCGGCTGTCACTTGGGCGGATACGAATATCATCGCCTGGCTCATCGACGCTGGTGCCATCGTGAACCAGGTCACGAACTCCAAGGGCTCCTATGGCCCCTATTGCCGTGCGCTGGAGCGTATCTGCTTCGAGGAGAGCTTCCACCTCAAATACGGCTACGATACCGTCGTGCACATGGCGACTGGCACTGAGACGCAACAGCAGATGATTCAGGAAGCCCTGAATCGCTGGTGGACACCCATCATGCACTTCCACGGGCCGCCCGATAAATCTTCTGTACACGGCGAAAAGCTAATGAAATGGCGTGTGAAACTGGCCAGCAACGACGAAATGCGCCAGCAATTCCTCGATATGTACGTGCCCAAGATTTGGGAGCTCGGCCTGACTGTGCCGGACCCCAATCTGCGCAAGAACGAAGAGACCGGCCAATGGGAATTCACAGAACCCGACTGGGACGAGTTCTTCCGCGTCATCAAAGGCGATGGCCCGTGCAACAAAGAGCGTATCGCCGTACGCCAGTGGGCTGAAGAGAAAGGCCGCTGGGTGCGTAAAGCTTTGCGCCGACCGGAAGCACAATACGTCACACCGCTGGCGTAAGTGCCTGATTGATAATACACAAACAAGTGTACTAGAACGAAGCTACCGACTCCAAAGACCAGATTATGGCGTTTGAAGACTCACTCGATCCACGCATGCGCAGGCTGGGCCTGCCCGCTGACCCAGCCAAGTTTGAATCACCCGAAGAGCTCGACCAGTTCGAGACCTACGAGGTGTTTCATCAGGAAAAACGCGGCGCTCAGCACGTGCATGTGGGGATTGTTCATGCACCGAGCGACGAAATGGCGCTGCTGTTCGCGAAAGAACAATATGCCCGTCGTTTCCCGTGTGTGAACATCTGGGTGGTGCCAACGCGCCATGTGACGCGCACCGAAACCCACGACGAAGACATGTTCGCGCACAATTCTGGGCTCGATAAGTCGTACCGCGACGCGGCGGCGTACCGCAATCGCGATAAGATCGACGAGTTCATCAAGCGCTCGGATATGACTGATACAACCAACCGTCCGACCGTCGGCAGCGAGAAAAAAGCACTCGCAGAATCTACCGGTACCGTAAACGGCGATACCAACGGCAAGTCGGGTAAGTTCAAAGAGATCGTCGTCACGCTGCCCAGCACCGTTAAATCGCCCTTCGGTGAGCGCAAGACGGATGCGCCCAAAATCATCCTGACCCAGCCTTAATAATCTTGAAATAGCCCCAACATCATGTCAGCAGCGCTCAAAGACCTATTGTATCGGCTGGCCGACGACAAACTCATCGGCGGTCACCGCAACTCTGAGTGGACGGCCATCGGCCCGGTGCTCGAAGAGGACATCGCGTTTGCGTCGATGGCGCAGGACGAAATCGGCCACGCGCTGGCCTACTACAAGCTGCTGGAAGACCTCGGTGAGGGCCACCCCGATCAGGTGGCGTTTACGCGCAAGGCAGAGAATTTCTATTGCTGCCAACTCGTCGAGCAACCTATTGGCGACTATGCGTTTAGCCTGATGCGCCACTTCCTGTTTACCTACGCCGAAAAGGCGCGCATTACATCTCTGCGCGACTCATCGCATCGCAACCTCGCCGAACTGACCCGCAAAATTGAGCGGGAGGTGAAGTACCACCAGCTCCATGCTCGCACTTGGGTCACACAGCTCGGCCAAGCGAACGCTAACAGCAATAGCCGCCTCCAAACGGCCCTCAACGCTGCACTGCCTTTGGCTTACAGCATCTTTGAGCCTACCGAACACGACGAGGCCATCGTCAGCGAAGGTCTGCAAGCATCTGAGCGTGAACTCGAAGCGCTTTGGCTGACAGAAATCGAACCCGTCCTCGAAAAAGCCGGCCTGCAGATGCCGAACATTGACGACAAAACGCAGTTCTACGGTGGTCGCAAGGGCCAGCACAGCGAGCACCTCCAGCCGCTGCTCAGCGAAATGACGGAGGTCTTCGCCATCGACCCCACCGCCACCTGGTGAAGCGTGTCGCTTCCGACAATCTCTTCGGCTCCGCCGAAGCTGCGAAACTTAAATAGGGCAAAACTCGCCTTGATTACCTCTAACTATCTTATCTTAAAACCATTATGTCGACCGCACAAGCACAACCCAAACCCACACGCGAGCAAATTTATAAGCTGCTGGAGGAAGTGACCGATCCCGAGATCCCAGTTATTTCGCTCGTGGATTTGGGGTGCATCACGGAAGTGGACGTGCGCGACGACGGAGAGGTGTTCGTCGAGATGGTGCCGACGTTTGCGGGCTGCCCCGCGCAACGCATCATGCTGTTCAACATCCAACAGGTGCTGGAAGAGAACGGCATCACAAAACACGACGTGCGCCTAAATAGCAACCGCGCCTGGACGAGCAACAACATCTCGCAGAAAGGTCGCAAGATTCTTTTGAACTTTGGCCTGTCGCCGCCACCGGCCTACGACGGCGAGCTCGACGACGACACGCTCGAAAAGGCCATGTGCCCCAACTGCCACAGCACCAACACCAAGCTGATTAACCCCTTCGGGCCATCTTTGTGCCGGGCGGTGCATAAGTGTCACGACTGCAAAGAGACCTTCGAGCAGTTTAAACCCCTTTAAGCCCGTATTTGATTGCGAAACCTCTTGCTCATCAGCTGTTTGTGTGTATTCAGCTGCTGCTTTGCCCGTTCGCAACACACTTCAAGCCTGCATCAATCGATTAGCACCTACGCCAGCCAGACCGGCTTCGACGGGGCGGTGCTCGTTGCAGAAGGCGACTCGCTGATCTACCGGCACGCCTTTGGTGCGCGTCACCGTCAAAGCGGCGCGCCGTTCACTTTAACGACGCCCAGCTATGTCGCGTCGCTGACCAAGCAGATGATTTCGGCGCTGGTGCTGCAGCTTGTCGAGCGCGGCGAATGGCGGCTGAGCGACCCCATCGGCTGGTATCTGCGCGAACTGCCGCCCTGGGCGCGCGGACTGACCATCCGTCAACTGCTGTGTCACCAGAGTGGTTTACCAGAGTATGCGTTTTACATTCAGAACTACAACCACTTCACCAACCAGCGGGTCTTCACGATACTGGGCCGCTGTAGCGGGCTGAACTTCACCCCCGGTGCGGCGTTCAGCTACTCGAATACTGGCTATGTGCTGCTGGCTGAAGCACTGAGTTGGCACTACCAGCAGCCGATTGAAGCCGTGATGCAGTGCATGCTCTTCGACGAACTCGAAATGAATCTGACGTTCGTGATTCATCACGATACGCTCCAGCGCCACTCCGAGCGCGCCTTCGGCACGTTTAGCGACGGCCGGTGGGGAGACATCGCCGTGCACTGCATCGGTGATGGCGGCACCTTCAGCACCGTAAGCGATTTGTGGCGCTGGCAGCGGGCGCTCTTTTCGGGGCAGATTATCTCGGATTCGACCCTGAAGCTCGCATACGCGCCGCAGCACCTCAACGACAACAGCCCAACCACCTACGGGCTGGGCTGGTTTTTGTCTAAGTACGGCTTCGGGATGTCGCCCCGCGCCAAGGCACCGCAACCGCTGGTGGTGCACCACTACGGCCAGTCTGGCGGCTTTCGCAGCTACCTCGGCCACCAGCCCGACACGGGGCGCACGATCATCATCGTCGGCTGCGGCGGCATCACGAGCTATCAGCCGCTGGTTGAGCGTATTGAGCGGGCGTTGGGGTGGGGGGGGTAAATTCAGTTTACTGGATAAGCGACCATATAACCTGTTTTGTAGCCAGCGCAGCCACCTGCAGACTGAAAGATTTTCTGGCGGAAAGTCCAAGTCGCACCTGGGGCTATGTTGTAGTACATCTCGTTGTAGGCGCGGCTCCAGCGTGATGAACCAGTACCGCTTGTAATCTGATTGTCGCCTCCCCAAGGCCAGACTTTTGTCTCGCGTTGATCGTAACGTTGGCAACCAGATGGGCCGTCATCAATCCAATGACGAAAGTCGTCAGTGTTATCATCAGCTTTAAGCCCGAAGGTGCTGTATACCCTGAATCGGCGAGTGACAGACGCATTGTTCGTTACAGTTATCGACTGTATTTCAACACCGCATGTGCCATTGCTACTTGCACAATAATCAACCCCGCTGCCGGTAAAAGTTGTTGTATTGCCAGAGCTGTAATAATCTGTAGGTGGAGGCGTGTAAGCCTCCTCCCATTGCGCATCGCCGTTGGCGTTGGTGGCGGTCAAAACGCGACCGTCAGCGGGGGCACCTCCCCGGATGCGAACCTGGCCGTTGACATCAAGTATTTGCGTAGGTGCCGTTGTTCCAATACCGACATTACCGCCGGCAGTTGCCATAACAACATCTCGCTCAAAATACCAGGCACCAGCAGCACCATTGATGTCAGGGTCAAAGCCGAATTCTTTTGTGAAATCAAGACCGCCACCATCGTTGGGTGCGATCCAACTTCTCATGTTCGCTGCGTTGTCAGTTGCGCCAAAGACCATGAACTCTCCATTGGTGGCTGTACTGAGCTCCAAGATGCCAGAGCCAGAATTTTGGACGAGGTCGACAGTTGCGGATGGAGTTGTTGTGCCAATGCCAAACTCGCCTCCGTTTTCGAAGGTCATGAGCGGTGCATCCGTGTTGTCGTAAATCCGAAGCGCATTGGCCGCTGCAGATCCTGTGCCATCGTAGCCGATTTTCATGCCGAATGTATTGAACTCATAAAACCCGATACCATTTGTGGCTCCATCTTCATCGGTTCCAACCAGTATATTGATTAGGTTATTGTTTGATGCTGAACCAACTGTGGGGTTAAAAGCTGTACCAGTAGTGATTTGACCCGAAACTTGTAGCTTCGTAAGTGGATTTGCGGTGCCAATACCTACGTTTTGTGCAAACAAGTTGATAAGCGGTAGTGCAACCAATAGGGAGGCAAAAAGTAGTGCGTGTAAAGTTTTCATCATTAGTTAGTGAAACAGGTATTTTCTGTAATTTAACACACCGGTTGCTTAATTTCCAACCCTAATCGTAACAATATTAATTAGTTTGCATCTTTGCGAAAAAGCGCATGCATTATGAACTACTGGTTACTGAAAGCAGAACCCGACGGCGACTACTCGTACTGGGACCTCGAAAAAGACAAGACCCAGCCCTGGGACGGCGTGCGCAACTACCAGGCGCGCAACAACATGCAGCAGATGGCCGTGGGCGATCTGGCATTCTTCTACCATTCGCAAAAAGAGCGCCGCATCGTTGGGATCATGCAAATAACCAAAGAGGCGTTTCAGGACCCCACCACCGACGACGAGCGCTGGCAGTGCGTGGAGGTGGCGCCCTACAAGCGCATGACCGAACCAGTGACGCTCAAGCAGGTGAAAGCCGACGGCCGGCTAGACGACATCGCGCTCGTGCGGCAATCTCGACTTTCAGTGATGCCCATCCCCGAGGACGCGTTTTTCATCATACTGGAGATGGGGAAGACGACGCTGGATGATTAACTTTATTTTTGTCGTCTCGAGCGAAGCCGAGAGACCCGAGAGTATATCACGTACCAGTTGACTCGGATCCCTCGGCTTCGCTCGGGATGACAACTCAACTTCTCTACAATTCCGCCATGCCTACCCGAAAACTCTTCGCCGGCCCCCGCCTTGACGTCACCCTCCGCCGCCTGGCGCACCAGATTATAGAGCGCCACCAGCAGTTTGACGACCTGTGTATGATCGGCATCCAGCCGCGCGGGGTGTTCCTCGGTCGGCGTTTGCACCAACTTTTGGAGGAAATCCTGCCGCACAACGGTCTGCCATACGGCGAGCTGGATGTCACCTTCCACCGCGACGACTTTCGCCGCCGCGACCGGCCCATCACCCCCAACGAGACGAAGATCGACTTCGTGGTCGAAGACAAGACCGTGCTGCTCGTCGACGACGTGCTATGCACGGGCCGCACCATCCGCGCGGCCATGGACGCGCTGCTGGCCTTTGGCCGCCCGGCGCACATCGAACTCCTGGTACTCGTCGAC
>CAZTEZ010000042.1:0-15076 GCA_964611815.1 uncultured Bacteroidia bacterium
GGGCACAGGGTCGTAGCCACACGTGCCCCAGGGGTGGCACTTACGCACGCGGTTGAGCGTCAGCCACAGCCCTTTGAGTGCGCCGTGCTGCTTCAGGGCATCGACCGCGTACACCGAGCAGGTGGGCGTGTGCCGGCAGTGCGGACCGGTGAGCGGCGAAATCAGCCACTGGTAGAGCTTCACGAGCCCGATGAACACATAGCGCATGCGCCTAAGTTACGGCAATACGCGCGAAAAGCCGTATCTTCACGTTCCCCTAACACAACTTGAATCACTTCTAGCATGCGTTTCTTAAGTCTTCTCGTCTGGTTTAGCCTGCTGGCTACCAGCTCTTTCGCTCAATCTGAAACCAAGCTCCTGCGCTACCCGGACATCCACGGCGACCAGATCGTCTTCGGGTATGCCGGCGACCTCTACACCGTCTCGACAAAGGGCGGCGAGGCCCGGCAACTCACCAGCCACGTGGGGTACGAGATGTTTCCGCGCTTCTCGCCTGATGGCAAACAGATTGCCTTTGGTGGGCAGTACCACGGTAACACCGAGGTGTACGTCATCCCCGCAGAAGGTGGTGAGCCCGAGCGCATTACCTACACCGCGACGCTCGGCCGCGACGACATTGCCGACCGCATGGGCCCCAACAACATCCCCATGACCTGGACACCCGACGCCGATGCGGTGGTGTTTCGCACGCGCCGCTACTCGTTCAACAGCTTCAAGGGCATTTTGCAAAAAGCACCCGTCAATGGCGGGTTGGCCGAAGACCTGCCGTTTACCGTCGCCTCGTGGTGCTCGTATTCGCCCGATGGTGAAAAGCTCGCCTACAACCGTGTGTTTCGGGAGTTCCGTACTTGGAAATACTACCAGGGTGGCATGGCCGGCGATGTCTGGATCTTCGACCTGGACAGTGGCGAAGAGCAAAACATCAGCGACAACAAAGCCCAGGATGTCTTCCCGATGTGGCACGAAAACCGCATCTACTACGCCTCTGACCGCGATGGCCGGATGAACCTGTTCCGCTACGACATCACGACTGAAAAGACCACGAAGGTGACGAATTTCACCGACTTCGACATTAAATACCCGGCTTACGGCGATGGTAAAATCGTGTTTGAAAAGGGTGGGGAGCTGCACGTTTTCGATTGCGAAACCGAGCAGTCGAAAAAAGTACGCGTGCGCGTCAACAACGATGCTGGGATGGACCTCGTAAAGCAAGTCGACGCCAGCGAGCATGTCGATGACATCCACATTGCACCCGACGGTAGCCGCGTCGTCGTCTCAGCGCGCGGTGAAGTGTGGAGCGTGCCGGTGAAATCTGGCGTGACGCGCAACCTGACCCAGACCGACGGCGTGCACGAGCGAGATGCCCGTTGGTCGCCCACCGGCGAGCGTATCGCTTATGTCGCAGACGCGACTGGCGAGTTCGAAATCTACACCGCCGACCCCATCGAAGTACGCGAGAACAAGCAGCTGACAGACAAGGCCGACACCTACAAATGGCAGCCGGAGTACTCGCCGGACGGCAAAAAGCTGGTGTGGGGCGACAAGAAACTGCGCCTGCGTTACCTGGATATCGAGAGTGGCAAGGTGACAGACATCGACCAGGCCGAGGCCTGGGAGTTCCGCGACTACACCTTCTCGCCGGACAGCAAGTGGATCGCCTATGCGAAAAACATGCGCGCCACTGCCAATCGTGTTTACCTCTACAACACCGCATCTGGCGAGAAATTTAGCGTGACGGATCCGTTCTACGGCGCTGGTTATGTGGCGTTTAGCGATGATGGTAAGTTCCTGCTCTTTGTCTCGCAGCGCGACCTCAACCCAACTTATTCGCAAACAGAGTGGAACCACGCCTACCGCGATATGTCGCGCGTTTATCTGCTGCCCCTGGCAAAAGCCACCGCCTCGCCATTGGCGCCTGAAAATCAGGAGGTGAAAGTGGAAGACAAGTCTGAAAAGAAAGACGAAGAGAAAGCTGACGACAAACCCAGCGTCACCGTCGACGAAGACGGCATCATTGAGCGCGCGATTCAGCTGCCGGTGGAGCCGGGCGATTACGGCAACCTGCACATGATCGGCGACCACGTCTACTATCAAGCCAAGAAGCACACGGATAAAAGCTGGACGCTCAAGCGTTACAACCTGAAAGAGCGCAAAGAAGAGAGCATCGGCGAAGTCGACTTCTACCAGGTGGCGGCCGACAACAAGCACATGCTCTACAAAACTGGCGGCAAATACTACGTGGAGCCGCTGGGGCCGACGCTCAAAAAGGAGCAGGCCATCGACATGGGGCACCTGAAAAAGATGGTGGACTTGCGCGAAGAGTGGAACCAGATTTACGACGAAGCCTGGCGCCAGATGCGCGACTTCTTCTACGCGCCCAATATGCACGGCGTGGATTGGGAAGCCATGCGCGATCAGTACGCCAAGCTGCTGCCGTATGTGCGCCACCGCAACGACCTGACTTACGTCATCGGCGAGCTGATAGGCGAGCTGAACGTGGGCCACGCGTACATCAGCGGGGGCGACCGCCCGAAAGTAGAGCGCATCCAAATGGGGCTGCTCGGCGCACGCTATGAGCGCGATGGGAGCGGTTACTACAAAATCACGGACATCGTGAAGGGGGCCAACTGGAGCAAGCCCCACCGTTCGCCGCTCACCGAGCCCGGCGTGGAAGTCAGCGAGGGCGACTACATCCTTGCGATTAATGGCCAGGATGTCAGCCAACTCGACCACATGAACCAGGCGCTGATTGGCACCGCTGAGCAGCAAACCGAGCTGCTCGTAAATGACAGCCCCAGTAAAGATGGTGCCCGCCGCACGGTGGTCGTCCCGCGCAGTGATGAGTCAGACCTCTATTACCACGCCTGGGTGCGCGGTAACATCGAGAAAGTCACCGAGATGAGCGACGGGCGCATCGGCTATGTGCACGTCCCCGACATGAGCGTTGAGGGCCTGAACGAGTTCGTGCGCTACTTCTACCCGCAGCTCAACCGCGAGGCGCTCATCATCGACGTACGTGGCAACGGCGGCGGCAATGTCTCGCCCATGATCATCGAACGCCTGCAACGCGAGTTGGCGATGATCCAGATGGGCCGCAACCTCAGCCCATACGCCAACCCTTTTCAGATGGTGGTGGGCCCGAAGGTGATGCTGCACGATCGCTACTCGGCCTCAGACGGCGACCTCGTCAACTGGCGCTTCAAAGCCTACGACCTCGGCCCGACCATCGGCGAGCGCTCGTGGGGTGGCGTGGTTGGCATCCGTGGGAGCCTGCCGTTCATCGACGGTGCCGACCTACGCAAGCCGGAGTTTGCGCCATACGACATCGAGGGCAAAAATTGGATCATAGAGGGTTACGGCGTTGATCCCGACATCGATGTCGTGAACGCGCCGCACGAGGAGTACAAGGGCAAGGACGCCCAGCTTGAGCGTGGCGTAGAGGAGCTGAAAAAGCTGATGAAACAGCAGCCGACAAAGGTGCCGCCCATCCCGCCCTACCCGGACCGTTCACGTCAGCCCAAGGACTGATCCTGTCTCATTTCACCGGGTAAACAGAAACGACACGAAGTCACGGATTTACGCGGGCGCTGGTAGGCAGCACCCGCAAAAACCGCTAATTTTGCGGCATGCACCAACGCATTGCCGTCGTAGGATTAGGGGCTGTGGGCGGGCCGATTGCCGCACAGCTGAAGTTGCAACTCCCGGATACCATCATGGGCGTCACCAGTCGCCCGGCGACCGCCAAGGCCTATCGTGAGAACGGTCTGATCGTCGATTGGCTGGGCAACCGCCGAATGCCGGTGTATCTCGACAATGTCTTCGGCGACATCCACGACCTGCCCAACGACCTTGACATCATCTACCTGGCGACTAAGGCTGACGCAGCTGTTCAGGTCTGCAAGACGCTGAAAGACAAGCTGAAGCCAGCTGGCTTGCTCGTCTCGCTGCAAAACGGTTACATCATCGACGACATCGCCGAAGTGATGGGCGAGGCGCGCACGGCTGCAGCCATCATCGTCTGGGGGGCCAGCCTGCGTGAAGACGGCTCATTCGCCGTGACGGGCGATGGCACTTTCGTGGTGGGCGGCCTGCCAGAAACCCGCCAGCACAAGGTGGACCTTGTCGCTCAGCAACTCAACGAAGTCTTCCCGGTGGAAGAATCCGAAAACATCCGCGGTGCCATCTGGTCGAAGTTGTGCGTTAATTCGTGTGTGACTGCCATGGGCGCCATCACGGGTCTGACATTCGGCGAGCAAACCCAGCGCAAACCCATCCGCAACTTTTTCCTGCAACTGATTTCAGAGACCATTCGCGTGGGCCACAAGCATGGCATCACCTTCGAAAAGCTGGGCGGTAAACTGCATCCGGTGCGCCTCTCGACGATGAGCAACTGGCCACCGATGTTCATGAAGCACATCATTTTGAAGAAGATCGGCGCGGAATACGGCAACAGCGAAAGCAGTATGCTGCAGTCGATCCGCCGCAACCGGCCGCCAGAGATCGAGTACATCAACGGCATTATTTCAGAGCTTGGCAGCGAGCACAACGTCCCCACGCCCCGCCATGATCTAATGATTCAGATGGTGAAGGAAATCGCCGCTGGTGAGCGGGAAACATCACTGGAAAATCTGGTGGAATTGCTTTCGCTTGGCAAGCGCAAGGCCAACGCGCTGCCCAAATCTGACGCTGAACCCTCGACTTCAGATCCGAACCCCTGAAAGCTGCACATCGCCCCGGCGCAGCATCAGCTCCAGTTTTTGCAAACCGGCGACGGCCAGCGAGTCTTTAATCGTGCCGTCGTAGGTGTAATTAAAGGCCTCCGCGAGTGGCAACTTGCGCACGGCCAAGTCTTCCGTCGAATCGGGCTCAGCCTCACCGGCAGTCAGCCCAGTCGCGAGGTAAATGATGCCGATTTCGTCCGTGATCGAGTTGCTGGTGTACAGCCGCTGGATTTCAGTGTACTGCGCGGCTTTCAAGCCTGTTTCTTCTTTCAATTCACGCCTGGCCGATTCTATCGGGGCCAGGTCTTTGGCGCCACCACCCTCAATGATTTCCCAGCTGTAGACCTTCAGTGGATAGCGGTACTGCCCCACGAGATACGTATTGCCCGCGTTGTCGACGGGAATGATACCAATGGCCAGGTTCTTCACGTGAACGACCCCGTAGATACCAGGCTGCCCACCGGGGTCGATAACCTGGTGCTCGTTGACGTTGATCCAGGGGTTGTCGTACTTCTCGGCCTGAGACTTCAGCGTCCAGGGGTTCTCTTCGGGGTGGGGCAGGCTCACGCTCAGTGACTTACTTCGTCAGGATTTTTAGCTCAACACGACGGTTCAGCTTGTTGCCTTCCGGAGTGTTGGGGGCAATGGGTTGCGTCGAGCCCATGCCGACGGTCGTCATGCGCTCTTCTGCGATGCCCTGTTCGACGAAGTACTGCTTCACCGATTTAGCACGCTCTTTCGAGAAATAGGCGTTGGCCTCAGCATCGCCATAGGGGTCGGTGTGGCCACTGATCTCTACGGTGATATTTGGGTTGTCTTTCAGCAGCTTCGCCATGCGGTCGAGCTCTGGGAAGCTCTGCGGTTCGATGACGAATGAGCCACTGCCGAA
Organism: uncultured Bacteroidia bacterium; assembly: GCA_964611815.1. Taxonomy (GTDB): domain Bacteria; phylum Bacteroidota; class Bacteroidia; order J057; family CAZTEZ01; genus CAZTEZ01. The sequence goes on from CAZTEZ010000042.1 coordinate 5,611, forward strand.
CTTGAGTTGCGACAGGCGCAGTACGTCGCCAATGGCGAGCGCTTTGAGCGTGATGTTCTTTTTGATAGTGCTGCCAGAAGCCGCGCCAGCCGCATCAATTTCTTCGTTCAGAGACAGATACCCGCTGTTGCTGGCGACAATCGTATACAGCTCGCCAGTTGGCAGCAGCATGATGTAGGCACCTGTAGCCGGGTTGGTGGTCGCCGTGCCCACGATTTCGCCCGTCGACTTGCGCAGGAACACCACCTTGGCATTCAGAGGCGCTTTTTTGGCGTCCAGCACCTTGCCCTTCACAGTAAAGACGTCGTTCGGGCGGAATGCCAGCGGGATGGTGGTGCGATAAATGTCTTTCAGCCCGCGTGAATCGTCGCCTTTGGAGGTAAAGTAAGCGTAGTCGCCGCTGCTCGGGAAATTGAAATAGTAGTCATCCTGAACGGAGTTGATGCTCCGGCCGGCGTTTTGCGGTTCCGACCACGATGTCCAGCTGTCATCCAGACGGCGCGTCATGAAGATGTCCAGACCGCCCTGGCCACCGTGACCATCGCTGCTGAAGTATAGCGAGCGACCATCTGGCGAAAAAAAGGGCGTGATTTCATCGCGTTTAGTGTTCACCGAACTACCAATCTTGCGTTTGTTGCCATACGCACCGTCGCCGATTTTATCGAAAACGTACAGGTCCTCGTTGCCCGTGCCGTCGTCGAGAGAAACGATCAGGTGTTTTTCGTCGCCTGACAAACAGGCCGTTACGCTCGAACCGCCGGGGTTGTTGTAGCCTTCGATGCGCAGGTTGCGCGGCGGCTCCCAACTGCCATACTTTTTCTCAGAAAAGCCCAGGTCGCTGTAGCCCTCATTGTTCGTCTTGTTGTAGACCAACAGGCGGCTGCCATCTTGTGTCATAGCCAGCGCAATGTTGGCCTCCGCATTGTTAATCGGCGAGCCCAGGTTTCTTGCAGGTGTCCAGTTGAACGACTCCTGCATGCGCTGGTTGAATTGGTAGATGGCGTTTTGGTCGGCGCCAATCATGAAGGTTTGCGCGGCATCGCCAGTGAGGTCTAACTTCGAAACGTAGACGTCCTGGAAGCCGATGCCGTCTTCACGGCCCATGCTCCAGAAGTACAATTCAGTTCCGGTAGGCGAAATAACTGGCGCGCTTTCATTGTACTCGGAGTTGATATGCGGTCCGAGGTTCTGGCGCTGCGCTGTGGCAGAGAAAGCGAAAAGGGTGGCCAGTAAAAAGAGCAAAGAAGTTGTATGAGTCATCATAACCGCAAGGGCAAGTTGAGTGGGCGGTTTTTCGGTACGGGGCGCAAATTAGCGCGTTCCCCTATAGGATTCAACCGTTTTACCACTCAATAATTAACAAGTTCTTATTAAGACTGAGTGGCTAGTGCGAATCTCTTACGCCCGAATTGGTCTGTCACCAGCCTTGCATCCTTCAAACCGTGTGCCAAAAACGTGTCTGCAACCGCTTGTGCCAAGGGCGCATGCAGCTCAACCATAACTCTGCCGCCATTCGCCAGCAGCGCCTTGGCATGATGAGCAAGCTGTCGGTAAGGCGCCATAGCATCCTGATCTTCAACGAATAAAGCGATGTGAGGTTCGTGCTTCGTTACGTTCGCGTGCAGCGTCTGACTTTCGGCGGCGGGGATGTACGGCGGGTTGCTGAGTATCAAATCGAAAGGGCCTGCTGCGGGGGGATCGGTTGTGAACAGGTCGTGTGTGCAAAACTTCACCCGCTGTTCCAGCTCAGGCTGCCGGGTTTGTGTCGCAACGGCTGCGAGGTTGTTACGAGCCACTGCCAGCGCAGCTTCGCTGATATCAGTAGCAAGCACCTGCGCTGTGGGGTATTCGGCGGCCAGGCTAATCGAAATACACCCGCTACCAGTGCCGAACTCCAGCACCCGAGGACGTTCGATACGCTCGCTGCGCAGCCAATCGAGCGCGTGCTGCACCAGCTCTTCGGTCTCGGGGCGGGGGATGAGCACGCGCGAGTCGACCGCGAACTCCAGCCCGCGAAAGGTTTCGCTGCCGGTGATATACTGAATGGGCTCGCCCGTCAACAGGCGCTCCTGAGCGTTTTGCCAAGCGGTTAGCTCTTCAGTGGTCAGTTCCCGCTCGCGCTCCAAGATGCGCTGGTGCGGTTGCAGCCCCAGCTGGTGCGCCACCAGCCTGTCGGCGATGGCCTTGGCTTCGCCAGCTTCGTAAACCTCACTTAAAGCAGCGATAAGGGCGTTGTAGGCGGTGTGGAGGTTAGGGTTTCTGATAGCTGTAAGGCTCACAATGGCTCTCAAGCCATTCGGTTATGCTTTCTGTAGTTTCATTTCCTGAAGCAACTGAGATTACAAAGGCTTCACAGTTGTCATCTGAATCGACGGGGACAAGCCCAGTACTTTTTAGAAAAACTTTAGCCATGATCCACCCCGTACGTTTATTACCATCAATAAACGGATGATTGACAACTATACCCTCTAAAAGAGCTGCTGCTTTGCCAAATACTGTAGGAAACACCTCCTGGCCACCGAACGAACTCAGCGGCCGTGAGAGCGCAGATTTTAATCCTTCCAAATCACGAACACCAGTTGAGTTGCCTTCTGTAGCAACTAATTCGGCATGAAACTCTAAAACCTCATCCAGTGGTAAGATGTAAGTATGAGTCATGAGCGTTTATTTCGCTAGACGTTTCAATAGCTCTTTGTCTTCTTTGACACTTTCTTCAAAAAGGGCGCGGCGGAATTCTTTTTGCTTCCGTGACATGGATTCTTCATCCTCCTTGATAAAAGCCTGAAGAACAGACTCAATGGCTTCTAACTCTTGCTCACTCAACTGCGGCAATTTTTTGGTGATGGTAGCAATACGTTCTTCGCGACTCATAACGGTTGATTTTAGAGTTACTAATATAACAAAAAAACCCGCCAGCAAATTGCAGGCGGGTTCAACGGATTCAGTTCTGAGCTGAGACGGCTAATTTACACGCCAACAGCCTCAGCGGTGTTTTCGAAGGTGAACTGCTGGTTCGCATCCAGGCCGACGACGATCTTTGCGTCTTTCGTGATCTCACCACTGAGGATCAGCTTCGAGAGCTCGTTGATCACGCGGCGCTGGAGAACGCGCTTGAGCGGGCGGGCGCCGAACTGCGGGTCGTAGCCCAGCTGGGCGAGCCAGTCGATGGCATCATCGGTGAAGCTTAGGTTGAGCGAGAGGTCGCCAAGTGTGCGCTCGAGCTGGCGGATCTGAATCTTCACGATTTCGCCCAGCTCCTCGCGGTTGAGCGGCGTGAAGACGATCGTCTCGTCGATGCGGTTCAGGAACTCCGGGCGGAGTTGCTGCATGAGCATCTCGAAGACTTGCGTCGTTACCTCGCCCATCAGTTCATCGCGGTTCTCTTCTGAGAGCCCGGCCAGTTTCTCCTGAATGTAAGCCGAACCCAGGTTGGAGGTCATGATGATGATGGTGTTCTTGAAGTTCACCACACGGCCTTTGTTGTCGGTCAGGCGGCCGTCGTCCAGCACCTGTAGCAAGATGTTGAACACGTCCGGGTGGGCCTTCTCGATTTCGTCGAGCAGCACCACACTGTAAGGCTTGCGACGCACCGCTTCCGTGAGCTGGCCACCTTCGTCATAGCCGACATATCCGGGGGGCGCTCCCACCAGACGGCTGACGGCGTGGCGCTCCTGGTACTCGCTCATGTCGATGCGGATCATCGCATTGTCGTCGTTGAATAGCACCTCGGCCAGGGCTTTGGCGAGCTCCGTTTTACCGACACCCGTAGAGCCTAGGAACACGAACGAGCCGATGGGCCGACGTAGGTCTTGCAGCCCGGCGCGCGAGCGACGGATGGCATTCGCCACTGCAGCTACCGCAGGCTCCTGACCCACGACGCGCTTGTGCAACTCGTCTTCCATTTTCAGCAGCTTCTCGCGCTCGCTGGCGAGCATCTTGCTGACCGGGATGCCCGTCCAGCGCGAGACGATCTCGGCGATGTTCTCGCCATCCACCTCTTCGCTCAGCATGCGGCGGCTGCCTTCCATTTCGTCAAGCTGCTTTTGAGCGGCTTCAATGTTTTTCTGGAGATGCAGGGTCTCGCCATAGCGAATCTCGGCGGCGCGCTCCCAATCGGCCTCGCGCTCGGCTTTGTCGGCTTCGGCGCGCAGGTCTTCAATCTTCGCTTTGTTGCTGCGGATGGTCGTGATGATGTCCTTCTCGGCTTCCCAGCGACTCTTCAGCGTGTCGCGCTCCTCGCTGAGGTTGGCGATCTGCTTGTCGAGCTCTTTAAGCTTCTCTTCGTCGTTTTCGCGTTTAATCGCTGAACGCTCAATTTCCAGCTGACGGATTTTCCGCTCCAGCTCGTCCAGCTCTTCCGGCATCGAGTCGATCTGCATTTTCAGGCGCGCCGAGGCTTCGTCCATCAAATCGATGGCTTTGTCCGGCAGTTGGCGATCGGTAATGTAGCGGTGTGAGAGCTCAACGGCCGCCACGATCGCGCTGTCGGCGATGCGCACCCCGTGGTGCACCTCGTATTTGTCTTTGATGCCACGCAAAATCGAAATCGCATCCTCAGGCTGCGGCTCGTCGACGAGCACGGTCTGGAAGCGGCGCTCCAGGGCTTTGTCTTTTTCGATGTGCTTCTGGTATTCGGCCAGGGTCGTGGCACCAATCGTGCGCAGCTCGCCCCGGGCGAGGGCAGGTTTCATGATGTTCGCCGCGTCCATTGCACCGTCAGTCTTGCCGGCACCCACCAGCTGGTGAATCTCGTCGATGAACAGAATGATCTCGCCATCCGATTCGCTGACGTCTTTAATCACGGCCTTCAGTCGCTCCTCAAATTCGCCACGGAATTTCGCACCGGCCACGAGTGCGCCCATGTCCAGCGAAATCAGCTGCTTATTCTTGAGGTTCTCCGGCACGTCGCCGCTGATGATGCGGTGGGCCATGCCTTCAGCGATGGCCGTCTTACCCACGCCGGGCTCACCGATAAGGATCGGGTTGTTCTTGGTGCGGCGCGAGAGAATCTGAAGCACACGGCGAATCTCCTCGTCGCGGCCGATGACGGGGTCGAGCTTGCCCTCGCGGGCGAGTGCCGTGAGGTCGGTGCTGTATTTTTTCAGTGCCTGATACTGCTCCTCGGCACTCTGGTCGGTCACCTTACGGCCACCGCGCAGCTCGCTGATCACGACCTGCAGGTTCTTTTTGTTCAGGCCCTGGTCGCGTAAAATCTGGCCGGCTTTGTCCTTGCCTTCTGCAAAAGCCAGCAGCAGGTGGTCAACGGCCACAAACTCGTCTTTCATCGTCTTTGCGGCGGCGGTGGCAGCGTCGAACAGCTTGTAGGTCTCGTTGTCAAGGTAGGCGTTGCCACCGCTGACTTTCGCATAGCTGTCGATCAGCTCCTGCGTTTTTTGCTGCACCACACCCTGGGCAATGCCGAGCTTCTGCAGCGCGAACGGCACGACGGAGTCGTCGTTTTGCAGCAGCGCCAGCAGCACGTGCGCCGGGGCAATCGCCTGCTGCTGGTTGGCGCGGGCGAGCTCCGTGGCGGCCTGGATGACCTTTTGGGCTTTGATGGTAAACTGGTCGAAATTCATCGTTTTTTTTCTTCTGTGGTTAGGTATCTGTTGGATGTATCGTGCAGTAAGGCACTCAAAATCCGTGCATTACTGTATCAACTGACAGTTTGCCTGCTCAGTTCTGACAAGCTCCCCAAAACGGCAGGTTGATGTGGACAGATTTGGCAGCAGAGCATTATTGGCATGGCAGTTTTTCGGTAATTTTATTTAGAATCGCTTAAAAGAATGGCTTTTACGTGCGACAGAGACCGATTGGTCGGTGAAAACTTTTACTTTTAGCATTCAGAGTTCAACTTACACGCAGTATGCAGATCGTTCTCACAATCCTATTCGCGGCGCTGATCATCGGTGGTGTCGGCCTGTTCGCGTATCACATGACGCTGATTCGCCGCAACATCAACCTTGGCCGCGACGAAGACCTCAGCGACAACCCCGGCGCGCGCTGGAAGCAGATGGCCGTCCTAGCCCTCGGACAGTCGAAAATGGTGAAGCGCCGCACGCTGGCGGGTATCCTGCACATTTTCGTGTATGTGGGCTTTATTATGGTGAACATCGAGGTGATCGAAATCATCGTCGATGGCTTTTCTGGCAGGCACCGCTTCTTTGGCGACATCCTGCCCTCTGCGATCTACAATTTCATTATCGTGATGGCCGAGCTCTTCCTGCTGCTCGTCCTGGTCGGTACGGTTGCCTTCCTATTCCGTCGCAATGTGCAGAAAGTCGATCGCTTTGAGCATCCCGAGATGAAAGGCTGGCCGAAAGTCGACGCCAACATCATCCTCTGGACGGAAATCTTCCTGATCGTTGCGCTGCTGATCATGAACTCTACCGACCTCAATTTGCAGCAACGCGGTGCACCGCATTACATCGAAGCTGGCTACTTCCCCTTCAGCCAGTTTCTCGCCCCGCTATGGGACGGTATCGAGACCAATACGCTCATGATCATTGAGCGCGTGGCCTGGTGGGCGCATATTCTGGGCATCATTGCCTTCCTGAACTACATTCCGTTCTCGAAGCACCTCCACATCTTCCTGGCATTCCCGAACACGTATTACACGCCGCTGCAGCCCAAGGCCAAGTTTGAGATTGACGAGAACGTGAAAAAAGAGGTGGCTCTGATGATGGACCCCAATGCCGCCGCTGCCCCGCCGCCCGAAGAGGAAGGCGATCCGCCTCGCTTCGGTGCCAAAGACGTACAAGACTTGTCTTGGAAAAACCTGATGGGCGCCTACACCTGCACCGAGTGCGGGCGTTGCACTGCGAGCTGCCCGGCGAATATTACCGGCAAGAAGCTCAGCCCGCGTAAGATCATGATGGATACGCGCGACCGTCTGCATGAGGTCGGCAAGAATATCCGTGAGAACAAGGGCGAGTTCAAAGACGACGGCAAGGATCTGCACACCTATATCTCGCAAGAAGAGCTGTGGGCCTGCACGACCTGCCAGGCTTGCTACGACGCCTGCCCGGTGAACATCAACCCGATGGATATCATCGTGCAGATGCGCCAGTACCTGGTGATGGAGCAGTCGTCTGCACCCGAGGCACTGAACGCGATGTTCATGAACGTCGAGAACAATCAGGCACCCTGGGCCTTCCCCGCTGCCGACCGCGCCAACTGGATGGCCGGCCTCGAGGAAGAGTCGAACGGCAGTGCCGACAACGCCTGAGCCTCCCCAGCACACTGAATACGAACAGTCTACACAACAAGAGTTTACACGAGCAACTTCAACGCTATGTCAGCACAATTTGCAATTAGCGCGCCCACGATGGCCGATTGGATGGAAAAAGGCGAATCACCCGAAGTCCTCTTCTGGGTTGGTTGCGCCGGTAGTTTCGACGACCGCGCCCAGCGCATCACCCGCACGTTCGTGCGCATCCTGAACCACTGCGGCGTGAGTTTCGGCGTTTTGGGCCCTGAAGAACAATGCACTGGCGACCCTGCCAAACGCGCCGGCAACGAATTCCTCTTCCAGATGCAGGCTTCGATGAACATCGAGGTGCTGAACATGTACAACGTGAAGAAGATCGTGGCGACCTGCCCGCATTGCTTTAACATCCTCAAAAACGAGTACCCGAAGCTGGGCGGCGAATACGAGGTCGTACACCACAGCCAGTTTCTGCAGTCGCTCATCAACGAAGGCCGCCTGAAAGTGCAGGGTGGCGCGTTCAAAGGCAAACGCGTGACCTACCACGACAGCTGCTACCTCGGCCGTGGCAATGATGTCTACGAAGCGCCGCGCTCTGTGATTGAAGAGCTGGACACTGAAGTTGTCGAAATGCGCCGGTGCAAAAGCAACGGCCTTTGTTGCGGTGCCGGTGGTGCGCAGATGTTCAAGGATGCCGAGCCCGGCAAAAAAGAGGTGAACGTTGAGCGCATCGAAGAGGCCATTGAGGTTAAAGCCGATGTGGTGGCCGTGGCTTGCCCGTTCTGCATGACCATGATGAACGATGGCGTGAAGCACTACGAAAAAGAGGACAAGATGGAGGTGAAAGACATCTCCGAAGTCGTCGCCGAAGCCAATGGGTTGTCGACGCTGTAAGCGAAGCCTCTCTCACCCCGTATAAATATTGTTACATCCTGAGGGCTTGCCCGAAGGACCTACAACCCTTACGGCCCATCGATTTGGGATTGTAGGTCATTCGGCTTCGCTTCAGGATGTACCGGTCTCAAATCATGTTAATCCTTGGGCAATCCAGAAAATCCTGGTTCTCGTAAACACACCATTTCCGTTACGGATTCGTTAAATTGCTGTTCGCCCAGGCGAGCAGCTTTTTTTTGATAACCTACGCCTCTTCAAGTGATTCTTATGCGCAAATTCCAGCTCGACAAGCAACTCATTATCTACGCGGTGCTGCTTTTTGGCACACTCAGCTTGGGCTTTGTGCCCCGCCAAAACGACGCGTATTTCGAAGTCACCAAGAACATCGACATCTTCGGTAAGGTGCTCAAAGAAGTTAGCATCAACTACGTCGACGAGATCGAGACCAACAAATTCGTACGCAAAGGCGTCGATGCCATGCTTGGCTCGCTCGACCCCTACACGAACTTCATCCCCGCCAGCGAGATCGAAGACTACCGCTTTTTGAGCACCGGTGAGTACGGTGGCATCGGTTCGCGCGTCTCCCAACGCGATGGCAAATTCATCATCACCGAGCCCTACGAAGGCAAGCCCGCCGATGAGGCTGGCGTGAAGGCCGGTGACCAGATCATTGCCATCGACGGTGAAGACGTGACGGACGACAAGTTCAACGTTAAAGACATCAGCAACATGCTGCGCGGAGAGGCTAACACCAATGTGAAGGTGAAGGTGAAACGTTACGGCCGTGAAGAGCCGCTGGAACTCACGATCGTCCGCAACAAGGTGAAAATTGACAACGTGCCTTTTTACGGCATGGTGACCGACGAAATCGGCTACATTACGCTCACGGGCTTCACGCAAAACGCCTCGGGCGAAATCAAAAAGGCGTACGAAGCACTGAAGGCAGAACACCCGAAGTTTAACAAGCTGATTCTTGACTTGCGTGGCAACCCCGGCGGTCTGCTGTTTGAGGCCATCAAAATCTCGAACTTGTTCGTGAACAAGGGCGAGAAAATCGTCGAGACCAAAGGGCGTATGGACGGCTCGCTGAAAGTCTACGAGTCGCCCGCCGATCCGCTCGACAAAGAGATTCCGCTGGCCGTGCTGATCAACGGCCGCTCGGCGAGTGCATCCGAGATCGTTTCCGGCGTGATGCAGGACCTTGACCGCGGCATCGTCGTCGGTCGCCAGAGCTTCGGCAAGGGCCTCGTCCAAACCACGCGCCCGTTGAGCTACAACAACCAGATCAAGATCACAACCGCGCGTTACTACACGCCCAGCGGTCGCTGTATCCAGGCGATCGACTACGGCGAGCGCGGCGAAGAC
>CAZTEZ010000043.1:0-6718 GCA_964611815.1 uncultured Bacteroidia bacterium
CTGCGCCTCCGCAGCGTCGTAAACGGCCTGCTTGATGGTGTCGGGCGCCCAGGTGTCGAGCTTGGCGAGGGCTTCGTTGGCGGCTTTCAGGGCGGGTACGAACTCCGCTTTCCAGCGCTTGCTGGCGTAGTCTTCGTCGTAGCGCTGCGGCGCGTGGAAGAAGTAGACGCTTTCCGTGAAAAAGTCCGGCAGCACCTCGACGCGCTCTTTGAGCATGTCCACGAGTTCGCTCGGCTTGTCGTCGCTGGGGATGTCGCTGCCCTCGGCCTGCAGGTGGTTTTTCAGCATCTCGATGTAGAGCGTGTTCTCGCTCTCGCGGATGTAGTGCTGGTTGAAGTGAATCAGCTTGTTCTTGTCGAACTTCGCACCTGATTTGCTCACGCGCTTGAGGTCAAATTCGCTGATGAGCTGCTCCATGGATAGCAGTTCCTCGTCGCCGCTGGGGTGCCAGCCGAGCAGCGCGAGAAAATTAAGCAGGGCCTCGGGCAAGTAGCCGCTTTCTTTGTAACCACTCAGGGTCTCGGTTTCGCCCTCGTCGTTGGTCTTTTCCCACTCGAGCGGGAAGACCGGGAAGCCGTACTTGTCGCCGTGGCGCTTGCTCAGCTTGCCCTTGCCGTCGGGGTTCAGGAGCAACGGCAGGTGGGCGAACTTAGGGGCCGTCCACCCAAAGCACTGGTACATATACGCGTGCAGCGGCGTGCTGGGCAGCCACTCTTCGCCACGAATGACGTGCGTGATCTCCATCAGGTGATCGTCAACGATGTTCGCGAGGTGGTAGGTGGGCATGCCGTCGGATTTCAGCAGGACTTTGTCGTCCAGTTGGCTGGAGTTCACGACCACCCAACCGCGCACTTCGTCTTCGAAGCGGATGTCCTCTTTACGCGGCATTTTGATGCGGATGACGTACTCATCGCCACGGTCGAGACGCTCTTGCACCTCGTCTTGTGGCAGTGCGAGGCTGTTTTTCATGTGCTCGCGCGTCAGGTAGTTGTAGCCCGGCGCTTGCTTGCCGCTCTTACTTAGGCGCTCTCGCATCTCGTCGAGCTCCTCGCTGGTGTCGAATGCATAATAGGCGTGCCCGGCCTCCACAAGCTGGTCGGCATACTGCCGGTAGTCGGCCTTGCGTTCGCTCTGGCGGTAGGGCGCATGGGGACCGCCGATGTGCGGGCCTTCGTCGAAGTCAATACCCAGCCACTTGAGCGATTCGAGGATGTACTCTTCCGCCTTGGCCACGTAGCGCGACTGGTCGGTATCTTCAATCCGCAGAATGAGTATGCCCTGGTGCTTGCGGGCGAAAAAGTAATTGTAGAGCGCCGTGCGGACACCGCCAATATGCAGCGGGCCGGTGGGGCTGGGGGCAAAACGTACGCGAACAGCTTCAGACATAATAATAGACTCGATAGTTATGGCGGCGAGACGGTTGTGGTTGGCTCGACCAGTCTCGGCTGCAAAACTACATTCTCGGCGGGCGGGGTTCAAATACAGCCAGGTTTTAAAGACTTTAAACTGTGGCTTTTGCCTTCACCCCCGCTATCTGCTGAATAGGCGACCTAACACAAATTTAACATAAGACCGAAATCGCGGCTAGGAACGCCGATATGCACAAAGTTCCGCTTCAAGGCTATAAGCATAAGTGATTGTAAATAAGTTGATTAAATGAAATTAGCTGTAGGGGGGCTGCGTTTTCCACATAAGTTCGTAACTAGCCAAACTGTGTCACCGACGATGACGTATAGTTTGAGTTGGACGACTTACTAACCACTAACAAAAACAACAAACGATGATTTTCCTGAAAGCAACTAGCAGAGTCTTCCTGGCCATTGGCCTGGTGCTCGGCCTGTTTGTGGCCGGGCTGGTGTTTATCGCCGCGATGAACGAACCGGATGCGCCAGAAGCGCGTCAACTAGATTACCTGCCCTATACCTTGAACGAGACCGCCAGCAAGCAAGAGCTGCTGACCGGCCTGCAAGAACTGAACGTGCCTTTCCCCGAGCTGTGGTTGAAAGTTGCAGTCGCCGAAACCGGTCACTGCTTCGACGACGGCGTGGGTGGCATCAACAACCTGTTCGCGATGCGCTGTCACGACCGCCCCTGGGCGACGGGTTGCACAGAACATGGCTACGCAGTGTACCCCAACATCACAGCCTCGCTATATGACATCCGCCACTGGTCGCTCATCGACCCGCCCAACGAAGGTGAGGACGGCATCGCCTGGCTCAAGCGCCGCGGCTTCAACCCCTTCCCGACTTACTGGGTGTACCTCGATCAGGTTGATCCGGAATTCGGTGCCGAATGCCCGCGAGAAGTCTCGAATGAAGAGCATGACGGTTGATCTTAGGATCACACTGAAGTGAAGCTGACGAGATTAGCTGCACGCCAGAAACCGGCACCTCAAAAAAGCCCGTCAAGCAGCTGCTTGGCGGGCTTTTTTAAGTCGTGTGTAGTGCTCACTTGATTGATCAGCGATTGATTATCAGCTTCTTGTTCAACTGGGCTTCACCATTGGTGTACGTCACATGGAAGAGCCCACCTGGCAGGTCAGTAACATCAATCTGTTGCACGCCAGCACGCACAGGCAAGCGCTGCAGCTCACGGCCCATCAGATCCGTAACGACGACGTGCCCAGTGCTCGGGCAGTCCAGCGTCACTTGTTCCGTAGCAGGATTCGGGAAGATGCGGAAGTCAGCGGCGGAAAGCACCTTATCCTGAATGCCGTTCGTGAACTTCAGCGTCAGCGGGATGTAAGCTGAGCCATCTTGCGGCACGATGAACAAGTCGTAGTCATCGGGGTATGTACCCGAAAGCAACAGGATGCCCTGAATATCAGGGGCGATGTTACCTTCATAAATACGAATGGGCTCAGGGTCGCTCAGTAGCGTCAGCGTGAAATCATACGCGTCGGGGGCGAACTGGTCGTAGCTATTAAAGGCGAACGGCTGCATGTTGTACTGGCCCGGGAAGCCGGGAACACCACCAACAGTGCTGCGCGAGACATTCAGGTCGGGGCTGCCGACCATGCCGTTGTAGCCCAGCAGCGCAATATCGCTGCCATTGGGCGACTGCAGGGAGTACCACGGCTCGATATCCAGGGTACCGCTGTTCACAAAGTTGAGCAAGATGCCGTACTCACGGCCAAGCTCAGCCATGCCATCACCGACGAAATCTTCCGTCATGCTGTTGTAGCTCGCGAGCAGGTTGCTCGTACCAGGTTCGTACACCTCAACAACAAACACACTGTCGCTCGGCAGTTCAAAGGCATTGAGTGGCGTTCGGAAAGGCACGTCGTCCCAGCTGGCGTAGACTTTGCCGTCCGGGTGCACCACCTGAATATCGACGTTACCAACTTCGGCAACATCATGCACCAGATACATACGCGCTGTGGGTGGGTAGAGCGTATCTCGACCGAGCGGAATCAACGCACCCGCACCATTGGGGAAACGATACAGCATGGGGTCCGGGAAAGTGTCGGCGTGCAGCACCAGCGATCCAGCACCGCCAGTAGGTACGTTCAGCGTGTATTTAGCGATATCAATATCAGTGTTCTGCGTGTACTGCTCGAGTTCGACATCGCCCAGGTTGGTCTCAAACGTAAAGGTGTTTCCACCAAAGTTGAGGAAGCTGTTGAGTGCCGTGAGCGGCTGTCCGAGCTGGCCGTAGCGGAAGTCTAGCGTGGGGTTGTCGCCGGGAATCGTGTTGTAGATGCTGTAATTACCACTATTCTCATCGAAAGATGTCGGCTCTTCGTAGTACCCGATCAGGAAGCCTGTGGTGTTTGCATCACCGACGAGCAACACATTGTACAGCCCCCCACCGCGTAAGCCTTCACCGACACCCGGCGAAAGGTTCGCCAATGATGAACCGGGATTGCCATCGTTAAATGAGAACGCGACCTGGTTGCCAGCCGGCACGGTGATCGTGTCAGAGGTGTGCAGGTTGTCAATGCCGAAAACTGAGGCGATTTGACCGCCATTGAGCGTATCGACGACTGCGTTGATGGTAGGCGCCTGGTTTTTAACAGTGGCGTTCACAAAGCGAACTTGGCTTTTGACCGAAAAGTCGCCCAAAGGCGCGATGAACTCGAACGGTCCACCGGTGATCGGCACGCGGTAGAGCCCCTGGGTGGGGTCGTTGAGGTCGCTGCCGGAAAGAATCCAGCCGAACTGGCTGCCAGCAGTAATGTCCAACTCGTATTCAGCCGTAGGCAGGTTAGCTTGCGTCGAATAGAGTTCAGCGTCGTAAACATCTGGTGCGAGCTGGATAAAGCTAGTGATGGAATAGTCACAAATAAAGTCGAATTGCTCATCGATATTCTCAGTACCTCCGGTGATTTGGAAGGTCTGGCAGCCCGATAACTCCAGCCCGTTTGCGAAATAACGGTTGGGTATACCAGTGCTGGTGGTGTCAATCTGATGTTGAACATCGATCAACGACACTTCCGTATCATTTGTGCGCTTGACCAAATGCAAGACATAAGCACTACCAGCCTCCAGCGGGTTGGATAAGTTCAGGGTAGAGAGTGCAACACCACTAGAGGGCTCTTTCAGCACGACGGTCAGCTGCAGGTTGTTCAGTTCGTCGGCACTACCGATGTTAATGATAGGCGCGGCGTGGCGGTAGTCCAGGCCGTCGTAAGTGGCGATAGGCGTCGCCACACCGGGCTCGCGGATTTCGACATCCACTGTGCTGTAGGCTGGGTCAGCAATATCGTGCACCACGTGCAGGAGCATGTCTTTGCCCAAGTCCTTTAATTCGACTAAAAAGCGTCTCCAGCTGGATAAATACATGCCTGACTCGGCATCCAAGTCCCCTTGGGTGTATAGCACACCAAAATCGTCTGCACCGACGTTATCTAACTGATATCGCCGCAAAGTGTCATCCACACCGGGCGTTGAAAGCACAACCGTATACTGTCCTGGGTTTAACACCACGGAGTCGGCACTGAACTCACCGTAGGCAACGTTGCTGAAGGTTGGGCTGGAAGGCTTGGGGCTACCGACCGGATAGACGTAAAAGTCGATCGCCGGTGCCATATTCAGCATGGCATGAAAGCCATAAAACTCACTCGTCGTTTTGGGTGGAACGGTTCCCAAATTGGGATCGCGAGGCGTGAAGTCCAGATACGCGGTGTCCAGACCACCGCCGCCTACTTGCAAATCGCCGTAGATGAACGTGATATAGCCGGTGTCTGCAGCCGGGTAAGGCTTGTAGGCCGGACGCGTCAACAGCGTGTCGATGCCTTGCCCAGTCTGTGGGTCAATGAACTGAGTCTCAGCTAGAGTATTAGCTTCAAACTCTGAGAGCGGGTACAGGATCGGTATGTTCACGAGTGAGGAATCGAATGTAGGCGGACCACCTCCCTGCGGCGTGAGTTTACGGACAACAGGCCCCAGTGTGTTGTTGAAACCAAAGATCCACAGCTCATCAATTTCGCCAACTGGATTTGCCAAGCTGGGCACCTCAAACATCGGCCCGCCGACAATATCCAGAACATACAAACCAACCTCAAAGGCTGGGTCGTCTCCATCGCCAATTACAAACGCTTTTGCGCTCTGACCACTCGCCAGCACTGCTTCGAAGCTATCGACAGGTGTCAAAGCAGGTACGTATGCGCTAACGCGAAGGATATAGTCGCCAGCCGGCAAATCCAAAGCACCCGTATCTGGTGAATAATCGGTGAATGAAACGTTGTCACCTAGATTAGTGACGATACCTGTACCGTCTTCTACCATATCAAATCGCACGTCTATCGGTAGATTTTCCACAGCATGCAAAAGCTCAACCTTAGCTTGTCCTGCGGGGGCGCTACTCTCAAAATCTGTAACATGCACGTCTAGACCTGCACCAGTTTTACCTGGCGAGAACACGCCCGTGAGCGCGGCGACGTAGTCTTGTGCCGGATAGCCGCCTGTGGGTGCCGTCCAGCTGCCCAGCAGATTGGCCGTGCCAGCCTCGTAAACGTTCAGGTCGAAGTCTTGGTTGGCCGTCACGTTGAAAGGCGCACTCGAATGCACGAATGCCAGTCCGAAAAGCGTGTCGGTCGTGCCGCCACCGTAATCCACTTCGATGTCAATAGACAATGCGAGCGAGTCTGGGCAGGCGTTTACAAACCTGAACGTTGCTTGCTGTGCAGTAGCAAAACTGAAAATGAGCACTGACAGCAGCAGGAAGCTACCAGTCAAAAAATGTCTAGCGTGTTTCATGATTGGGTTGGATGATGAAAGCAAGCGGATGGGGCTCCGCACAAAAGGTCAGGTAAATGGTGTTTCGGTCTGTAAATGAATAGGTGCGCAACGATGAAAAACGCATCAAATCAGTCCGTCAATTAGTCCGTTAAACGGATGAACTTGAAGCGCTCGAGTTCTCGGCCCTGCTGCGTCAGTTTCAGCAGATAAGCGCCCGGCATCAGTCCATCGACGGCGATACCCGCTTCACCCTCGTTGTCCAGGATGTCGAGTTCGGCGCGCTGAACCAAACGGCCGTCAAGCGAGTAGATCTCGTAGGCCAGGTCGTCGCGCTCTTCGAGACGGTAGCTCAGGCTCAACTGATCAACAGCGGGGTTCGGGTACAGCTCAAAGGCGTTCGAGCTGGGCGGCACGTTGAGCGCCAGTACATCCGAACGCCCAAAGGCGCCATCGACCGACTCGATGTCCAGGCGGTAGTAGATCGTTTTAGCCGAGGTCTCGAAGTAGTCGTCATACGCGAAAGTCTGCATATTCTC
>CAZTEZ010000043.1:6728-14898 GCA_964611815.1 uncultured Bacteroidia bacterium
AGGCAATCTCTTCAAAGTTCTCTGCATCCAGAGAGCGCTGAAGCGTGTAGCCCTTGGCCTTATTGTCGGCACTGGCATTCCAGCGCAACTCAGAAACGCCTCGGCGGTGCTGGCCGGTGAAATTTAGCAGACCGAACGGCAGAATAATATCTGCGCCAGCGACGGCCTTGTCAGAAAAACTCGTCATCCGGCGGCCAATGCCCGTAGTGGGGTCCGTGGTCGTGGTGTACGTGCCCGGGGCAAGCGCTGCGAATGCGGAGCCCGAGCAGTTGTTATCGCGTGTCAGCACCGTCCAGTATTGGTAACCAGCCGGGCAGTTATTCACGCTCGGGAACAACGTGAGGGTGTAGTCTGCGGTATATCCGCCACAAACGACACCAGGAGGAGGACCGCCGTTGTAGGGGTTGACATCCCAATACCCGGAAAGGTCTCCACAATTATAGAACAGACCGGGCTCTGTGGGCTCCGGAACGCCGGGGATCGTCAAGGCGCCCGGGAAAAAGCGCATGCCAACGTGGTCGTAATTCGAAAGCCCGCCCTCGTTGGTGTAGGTCGCCTGTTCGAGCACCGTGCCTGTGCCCATCGGGTAGAGCCAGGTGGGCGCAGTGTTGGCCGTTATTGCGCGTACAAATTCACCGAAAATGTGGCGGTTGTTACCGGGAGTCACAATCAGCGAGGCAGCATCCGGATTACTCAAATACATGAAATTGGTGCCGGTCGTTATCACACCTTCATCCATCCGTAACTCTTCGGTGGCTTCGGCAGGAGTAACCAGCGTAACGCCGTCGACGTTGTCAACGCGCATACGGTAAAACACCTCACGGCCAGGCACTTTGGTGATATTCTGGTTGCCGCTTGTACCGACAAAAGAAACGCGCCCATTGTTGGGGATAATCGCGCCCAAATCCGACCAGTTGCCGCAAACGTCCAACTCAGTGGTGTTGTCGAAGGTCAAATCAGCACCGTTGTTAATTGTGATGTCGCGCGTACCGGCGATGGTCGCATCTTCGATGACCGGCTGCGTTGCAACATTCGGGATGATCGTATTGCACTCACACGAGGGCACACCGTTCGACCAGTTGTCGGCGACGTACCAGTCGTTACTTTCCGAGCCATCCCAGGTTGTGGTGAGTGCACCGCCACCGGGGCTCACGGTGAAGGTCTGGTATACCGGGCGGCTCCAGCCGCAGCAGTTGTTGCGTACTTTCAGACGAATCAGATACGTGCCAGGGCCAATGCCAGTGATGACCTGCTCATTGGTGGTCGTCACGTTGTCGTAGAGGTATGTGGTTGGGCTAGAGGTCGCGGCGATTTTCCAGTCGTACTCCAGTCCGGTTTGTGATGAAGACACTTTGAAGCGTGCATTCGGGCAAATGGTGGCACCATCCGCAATCCCCTGGATTGTAGGCAGGGTACGGGTTTCGTCTACCGTTACGAAATATGGCAGTGAAGTGCCAACTACGCCCAAATCTGGGTGGCCGGTGGCGGTGTAATAAATCAGCGCATCGTCTGAACCGGTGGCAGCGTATGAACTGGTTGTGGCATTGACGTCATTCACGAAGTTGGCCGTTGCGGGCAGCGTCCAGTTATTTGAGCCGACAGATTTCGAGATCTGCACTTCAGAGTTCGTGCAAATCCGCTCGATTTCAAAGTTAGTGGGATACAGCGGCGGGTTGCTGAGGTAAACCGTCACGTTGCGGCCGCCGGGCAACTGGGCGACCTCGCCACCATCGGTGGTCTCAATAGCAGCAGTACAACCGCCTGTGCCGGCCAAGCGCATCGTGTAACAGGGGTAGCGAAAACCAGCGGTATTCGGGAAAGACGTTCCCGCAGCATTACAAGGGTCACCCGCTGCCGTAGGTCGCGTGCAGTTATTGACCGTCACCGGCCCTAATGTTGAACCATTAGGCTGCCAGCGCGTCTCGCCCGTGGAGCCTGCTTGAAAAGTCCAGCGCTGGTCGCCGGGGGTCCCGTGGCCTCGAGAAGCAGTATTTCCAGTTGCCCCCGGAACTTCGCCACCCACACCGGGCTTGCCGACATTGGAGCGCGAATCGTAGAAGCGCACGGTGGAATTGTAAACGTAGGCGCCAAATACGCCACCGCCTCCAAAGCCGCCATTATTTGGTCCTCGGCCAGCTGGGTTATAGAATTGACCATAACCTTCTCCGGTTGTTATAGTTGAACCGGGATTCCAACCGTTACTATAGGGTGTTTGATATTCAGCAGGTCTGGCGTATATACCTGGAGATGACCCTGCAAGAGCTGGATTTCCCTGGCCAGCATACCCCCCTACACCTGCCCGCATCGTTACGCGTGAAGCATCAATAATACTGTTGCCATAAACATGCAGAGCCTTAATTGTATATCCCCCCACAATACCATTTGCGGTGTTGTTATAGGTAGTGCTGAAGGGCGCAACATCAAAGCTAATGTCTTTGAGACGCACGTTTTGAGCGCCATTTGCACGCAAACCAATGCGATAACCGTAAAGGCCATTAAAGACCGTACCGCCAACGACGTTGACGATTGAGTTATCGCTGTTCAGCGAAGATTTGTTCCAGTTGGCATCAAAGCCGCCTTCAATCACGACGTTATCTGCCGTCAGCACGGGAATATCCCCCGTATTGTGAGTGTAGGTACCGTTCTGAACGCGCATGATATCGCCCGTACCGTTGTTCAAAAGTGTAATACCGCGAGGGAAATCCACCGGCGCGGCGCGTGTGTTGCCGTTGCCAGTGGTTGAGCCGCCTGGCGCCACGTAAATAATCCCCGGACATTGCCCGAAAGCACCTGTCGCGAGCATCAAGAAAAGAACAAGGAGGATGGAGGTAGACCGTAGTTTCATTGTCGTGAGGAGCTAATCAACTAAAAGTAAGCAGTGGTGTAATCGAAGCAAATTATCCATAGTTAATATACTATAATTTTTGAAGCGATGTTTACAGAGGAGTGGCTATTTTAAGCTAATAGTCAATAACTTACCTTATTGAGGTACAAACTAGTCAGTAGCAGGCGTTGTACAAGCACACTTAATAGATTTGAAAACACAAGCTTGTGGGGCACCCGCGTTGTGCCCCCAGCAATTTGTGACGGGAGCACGTCATTAAAACAAAGACTCCTGTGAGCTCTCTGCGGGTGCCCATTTTTTATGCTGCAGACCGTGGTCGCGTTGCAGCTGCTCGCTGACCAGGTTGCACACCTCCGGTGCACGCTGCTCGCCGGGGCTATGCACGATGAAGTAGAGTTCGCGCAGGCCCAGCTTCAGCCACTGTCCGATGCGCGCGCTCCAGGCGGCGATGCGCTGAGCATCAGAAGGGTGCTCGCCGTGGGCTTTGAAGCGAATGAACGTGCGGGGCGCGGTGAGGTAGCCATGCAGCACATCGCGCCGACCGGGGGTGTCGGTGATAATCATCGGCTGCTGCTTGGCGGCCATCGCTTCCAGCACGTGCTCAAACGCTGGCGAGCCACTGAACCAGTCGGGGTGGCGCAGCTCGAGCGCGAAAGGAATATCGCGCGGCCACTCGTTGAGCAAGTTCAGGATCTCGGGCAGCCGGTCCGGCCCGAACTTGGGCGAAAGCTGCAAGTGATTGGGGCCCAGGTGCCTGCCCAAAAGCGTGCAGGCGTCCAGGTGATCGAAGATGCGCGCGTTCAGTTCCAGTCGCCCATAATGCGTCAGACTGCGCGGGAGCTTTGGGCAGAACTTGAAGTCGCCCGTGGCGCGCTCTAGCCAGCGCTCGGCGGTGTTGGGCGTCAGTGCGCGGTAGCCGGTCTGGTTCGCCTCAAGAGCGTTGAACTGCTTGCAATACCACTCCAGGAACTTACGCTGTGGCGCTTTTTCCGGGAACACCCGCCCCTTCCATTCTTTCACGCTATAGCGCGGGCAACCGATGTAGACCTTCACATCTTGCGTCGATATTGCCCCGCCCTCCAACACCGCAGCGTTCCAGGCGGGCTCTGGGGGCAGCGCGAAGTCAATGCTGTTCCAGTCTTCTACTTTTCCAAATTCCATTGTCGCAGAGCTAGCTAGGAGTTAAACTAACTCAAATCAAAGCGGGTTCAATTCGTGGGGCTGAGTATTTCGCGCAGCTCTCGTATATTGGCAACGCCTCCGTTCACATCATCAACATCTACTCAATCATCTATTCAACATGCGACCGATTTCAACGCTTCTTTTCGCCCTGTTGCTGGGTATCAGCCTTAATCTCAGCGCACAAATCACACTGGAATCTTCGGACGTACGCCCTGCTGGCGACACCATCCGCAAGGCTTTTTTGTACGATCTCAACACTTTCGACCCCGGCCCGGCGGGCGCCAATCAGAGCTGGGATTTTAGCGCGCTGGCCGATCAGCCCATCACAATTCAGCAGTACGGCGAGCCCGGCAACTTCGAGTGGTCGGAGTTTTACCCTGATGCGGATCTCACAGAGCAATTTGGCGGCATTTCGACGTTCTACCAGCTCGACAATAACGGCCTGCGCGATCTGGGCTTTGGGGGCGAGCTGCCGGTGCTTCAAACGACCTTCGCGCTGGCCATTACACCCAGCCCGGCGCTGCGCTACCTGGAGTTTCCGCTGACTTACCAGGACACCTACACGGACACCGCCTTCTTTTTGCGCGGCTTTACAGTGGCCGAGCTGGGCCTGCCCATCCCAATTTTTGCCGACTCCGTGCGCCAGACGCGCCGTACGATTCGCACCGTGGAAGTCGACGGCCACGGCAGCCTGACACTCCCTACCTCATCGCACAGCGATGTGTTGCGCTTGCGCATCACGGAGTTCTACCGCGATTCGATTGAGGTGAAGTGGAACGGCACGTGGGTGGAAGAAATCCCCGGTCTGCCGGATGTGTTCGAGAACGAGCTCTTCGACACCCTCAACATTTATCACTTTTGGGAAAAGGGCACTGGCAGCGAACTGCTCAGTGCATACCTGGACAACAGCAACACGCCCGACTATCGTGGGGTGCGCTACTACTCCGAAAACTACACCGTGTCTAATCGCGACGAAGCCCTCAGCAGCAGCGACTTACAACTCTATCCCAACCCGACTGACGCTCGCGTGCAGCTTATTCACGACGCGGGCATCGCTCAGGTGCGTGTGCTGAATCTCACTGGCCAGGTGCTGGAAAGCCACGCCCTTTCCCAACCTGCGCGCCATATCACGCTGTCGCTCGTCGACTACCCCAACGGACTCTACCTCATCGAAACACAAACCCCCGACGGCCAGACCCACACCGAACGCTTGCGGGTGCTGCGGTAAACTCGTCTGCACAACTTTATGCGCCGCCAGTGCGTTAAATGCCTATGATGCGATTCCGACTTGTGGCCCTCTGCTTCAGCCTGCTGCTGGGTAGCCTGGCCACCGCCCAAACGCCCCGTGTGCTGGTGCAAATGCAGAAACGGTCGCGCTACCTGGCGCAGATCATGATCACCGATAAGCAGTTTCCCGACCAGCAGTTCCTGAACCAAAGCCGCGCGCATTTCCGCGTCACCGACTACTCGCCGAACCCCGACCGCATGGCGATGGTGATGTCCACGGGCGCCGGACAGCTGTTCGATTCGCGCACGGTGCACGCCGATTTCCCGGAACAGAAAGTGCAGGCGCATCTGGAGGCCAAGCGGCTAATCAAATTCCTGAAATTCACCGGCGAAAACTGGGAGCTCATTTCAGCGGGCACCGGGCGACCGGAAGATCAGGATGTTGTTGTTTCGCCCGAGCTACCGGAAGATTTGCTAGACAAACGCATGCGCGAAGGTTATGCGCTAACGTCCATCACGAACAACCCCGTGTATTGGGCGCTGGTGTTCACCAAAGCGCATGATGGCGCTGCGCCGCTCTACTTTTCCGACAAGAATTTCCCGACGGAAAAGATCCTAGACAAAAGCAAGCAGGGCTTCGAAATCAGCGCATTGCACTACAACGCCAACCAACGCCGCTGGCTGGTAGGCATGCGCAAAACCCAGGAGGGCAAGGAGATCCGGCTGTGGGCCGGCGACGAACTGCCCCTCGACTGGATCGACGAGCGCTGGGTGGAGGGCTACCAGATCACGGGCTTGTACTTCGACCTAGATGTCAAGCGCTTGTATCAGACCAGTAACGTGCGACTCTTTCGCGCGTTTCAGCTCGGCATCCCCAGCGAAGACAGCGACGCGCAGTATCTCATCAAGCTCTACCCGAACGACCCCATCGGCTATGCGGCTTTCAAGCAGCTGTTGCAATCGGCTGTGCAGCAAAAAGACTGGGGCACTGCCATCATGCTCACCAAGCGCTATCTGCCGGCTTTTCCGCGCTACGAGCAGCAAATGCAAAAACTGGTCGAGATTTTCTTAAAAGAAGACACCGAAGAGCTACTCATTGAGCGCCTGGGCAGTGGTGTGAACACCCGCGCGCAAGAATACAAACCGGTGCCCACCGCCGATGGCCAGAAGCTCTACTTCACGGGCCTGAGCCGCCCGGGCGGCGTCGGGCTGGAAGATATTTTCGTCTCGGATTGGGAGGGCACCAGCTGGGGTCCGGCCAAGAGCGTTTCTGAGCACATCAACACCGAACGCAACAACGAGTCGATGACCTCGGTGTCTGCCGATGGTCTGCGTATTTCGTACTTCGGGCAGCGCGAGAGTATGTTCAACCTTGGCGATAACTACTACTCCGTGAAAACCGCCACCGGCTGGAGCACGCCCCAGGAGTACCCCGAACCGATCAACAGCGACTTCTTTGAGAGCGATGCGCTGCTGAGTAGCGATGGCCGCGCGCTGTTTTTCGTCAGTACGCGTTCCGGAAGCATCGGCAAAACCCACCTAAAAGGCGAGATTTCGCCGACAGGCGGGTTTGGCAACACCGACATTTACGTCGTGCTGCGCCAGGGAGACGGCTGGAGTGAGCCGATCAACCTGGGCCCGAATGTCAACACCGAATTTGCCGAGCGCACGCCTTTCCTGCACCCCGATGGCAAGACGTTGTATTTCAGCTCGGGTGGTCACGGGTCGATTGGTGGGCTGGATGTGTTCAAAGTCGAGCGCACTTCGGAGACCGACTGGACGCAATGGAGCGAGCCGGTGAACCTGGGCAAGCGCCTGAATACGCACGTGGACGACTGGGGCTACAAAATCACAACTGACGGCCAGTTCGCGTACTACGCTGCCAGCTCGAGCGACGCCATGGGCGGGGCGGATATTTACCGCACGCGACTACCCGATGCCCTGCGCCCCGAGCCGGTGGCGACCATCCGTGGCACGATTACCAACTTCGGCGGCGAGCCCTTGAGCGCCGAGCTGGTCTATGAAAACCTCGCGAACCAGGAGCTGGTCGGCCAACTGGACAGCGACCCGCAAACCGGGCGCTATTTCATCGCCATACCTTTGGGCAAAAACTACGGCTACACCGCGCAAAAAGACGGCTACTACCCCGTTTCGCGCAGCATTGACCTCACGGATCGCACGACCTCTCTGGACACGGTCATTGACATCCAGTTGACCTCCATCGAAGAGTTGAAGACCGGTAAAAAGGAGATCACGATCAACAACGTGTTCTTTGACTTCGACAAAGCCACGCTCAAACCCAGCTCGCGCACTGAGCTGAACCGCCTGGCGCAGTTTCTGGAAGATAACCCCTCGCTCATCATCGAAATCGGCGGGCACACCGACAACCAGGGCACGGCAGCCTACAACGACAAGCTCTCGCAAGAGCGCGCCGATGCCGTAAAGCAGTACCTCGTTGATCAGGGTATCCCTGCCCCGCGCCTGAAGACCAAAGGCTACGGTTTCAACAAACCCATCGCCACGAACGAGACACCAGTAGGCCGCGCCAAGAACCGCCGGGTGGCGTTCAAGGTCATCAATCAGTAGCAGGTAACCATTCAGATTTTTTAGGCTATTCCTTTCGGCTGACGGCTAGCTATCCACAAGCTGACATCTCAGCAGGGCGTTGCTTTTGGGTGTGTTTGCAAGAACGGGACACACTTAGAGCGAGCAGGCACTTAAAGTAATACTTTAACAGTATGCCGAACTACCGTCAATACTGGATGCTGCTTGGGCTGGTCGCGCTGGTCGGGCTCAGCGGCTGCTCGCAATTCAAGTGGGCCTCGCGCAGCGATGTGCCCGTCGAGGAAGTCGCGCCCGGCGACCGCCAGGCGCGTCGCAACGCCCGTAAACGCACCCGCGAAAACGACCGCACCC
>CAZTEZ010000044.1:0-240 GCA_964611815.1 uncultured Bacteroidia bacterium
CGCAGCATGGAAGGCAACTTCGGCAAGCCGCACGAGCGCCAGACGCGCAAAGCACTGGATGTCCGCTACGCGGGTTCGGTGAAGGCCGTGGTGGCCGGTCACGATGCCATCATCTCTACGCTGGGTGCCAAGGGCGAGTTCGAGACCATCTACAAGGGCATCGAGAACATCGTGAAAGCCATGCAGGCGCACGGTATCAAGCGCATCATTTCAGTGGGCGGCTCTGGGGTACTGGAGCAT
>CAZTEZ010000044.1:250-14759 GCA_964611815.1 uncultured Bacteroidia bacterium
AGCATGAAAACGGCGGCGTGCGTTATGAGCAGGACGGATTCCCGCCGGTGCTCGTCCCAGCCGCACGGGCCCACTACAAAGCGTATGAGATTCTGAAAGCCAGCGGTTTGGACTGGACGTTCGTCGCCCCGCCCTTCACCCCCGAGGGCAAGCGCACGGGCGAGTATCTCACTGCCGCCGACACCCACCCGGAAAACGCCAAGCTGGAAATCTCCGTCGAAGACCTTGCCGACTTCTGCGTCCGCGAGCTACACGAGCCGCAGTACATCGGGCACCGCGTGGGGATCGCCTACGCGGAGTAGTGCAAACAAAATTCAATTACACCTGCTGCTGCAGCTGGCTGAGCGCCTGCTCAGCGTCTTGCAGGTGCTGGCCCTGCGGGCAGAGCGTCAGGTACATCTGCAGCGATTCGCGGCGCTTGTTGGGGTCGTTGGCTTCTGCAGACAGCGTCTCGCAAGCCTCCCAGATGGTTTCGTCCATCCACTCGGGGTCAGCGCCGTGTACACGGGCCGCAATGTAGGCCTCGATGGCCTTCGCGTACTTGCCAAGGCAGTAGTACGACTGCCCGATCTGCGCCTCGCAGTCCTGGCGCATTTCTGGGAAAGCCGCCCCCAGCTTCTGGTACAAATAGATCGCCGAGGCAAACTTACCGTCTTTCAGGTAGTCGGCAACCAGGCTGAAACAATCTTGCGGCGAGTGCTTCTCAACAAAGGTGTTGAGCTGGGCGTCTAGCACGGCAATCTGCTCATCAGAAAGCTCTTGCTGAGCCTGCGAGGCATCGCCACGTAACTCCTGGAGAATAAATTGATCGCCAGGGGTTTCGTCCTCCTCAGAGCCAACGAGCTCGCGGAAGAATTTGAAAATACCCATACAGTGGTTGTCAGGTTGGCAATCGGCCGGTGCGACGGGGAATAGAGTCGGAAAAGAGCGTTGCTAGTTGCGCGAGAGGTCCATTTCCTTGATGATGTGTTCTGCACCGCCAAACTTGACAATAATAAACAAAATATAGCGAATGTCAACGGAAATGTTGCGGACAAGCGACTTGTCATAAACGATGTCACTCATCGTGCCCTCCCAGTTTCGGTCGAAATTCAGGCCTATCAACTCGCCCTGGGCGTTTATGACCGGGCTACCGCTGTTGCCACCGGAAGTGTGATTCGAGGCGATGAAATTGACGTGCAACCGGCCGTCTTCGTCGGCGTACTGGCCGTAATCTTTGTTTTCGTAGAGTTCAATCAGTTTCGGATCCACCGTGAACTCCGTAACGGTAGTGTCCTGCTTCTCAATAACACCTTCTAGCGTCGTAAAGTGCTGATAAGTAACAGCATCATAGGCATCGTAGTCTTCCGACTGCCCGT
This sequence comes from uncultured Bacteroidia bacterium, assembly GCA_964611815.1. Classification (GTDB taxonomy): domain Bacteria; phylum Bacteroidota; class Bacteroidia; order J057; family CAZTEZ01; genus CAZTEZ01. Next base: position 1,609 of record CAZTEZ010000044.1, read on the forward strand.
ACGACACGCGCATGGTGCTGTTCGCGTCCGGATAGAAGATGCGATCGTCGCCGTTCATCTCCATCAGCGCCTGGAACCACAGCGTTTCGATCTTCTGTAGATCCGCCTCCAAAGCATTGCGCGCCGGTAAAATCTGAGTTTGCCAAGTGTCAACGGCCTCCTTTGCCAGTTCGTAAACAGGGTCTTTGCTGATTTTCTTACCAATCTTCTTGGGCTTCTTGGCAATGAGGTTGCCGTAATCCCCGAAGTTGTCCAGCTCTGATTTTTTGTACAGCCAGTCCACGTACTCCTCTGACGAACCGCCGAACTTGTCGTCAACGCGATCGACCAGGTAGTCGATACGGTATTTCGCAGGCATGTACTCAGCATAGCCGGCGATCATTTTCACCGCCACTTCGCGGTCGATTTCCGAGACAAAGTTCTTGAAATGCCCCTGACCACGCTCACGTGCGAAGGCTTCTAGCTTCTTCTCGTCTTCGTCCGTGAGGTCATCGGGTTGCTCAGCGAGTTTGTTGAGCGAATAGGCAAACTTGAGCGTCTCGATCCGCCAGAGCGTTTCAAAGAAGACGTTGGTCGCCATTTCGATTTCGTTCGCGCGCTTATAATACGCCTCGAAATCACTCAACAGCTTGCCGTACTTCTCTTTACGGGAAGTCTTTTCGTTGACCCATTTTTCGAATTCTTCTTCGAATTCTTTCTTTTGGTCAAGCGCATGCAGGCGCTTCAGCCCACGGTTCTGCCCGATCCACTTCTTCCAGGCGTTCGAAACACGCGATTGCTTGCTCGCATATTTGATGAACGTCGCCTGATCAGCCCGCATGTATTTGTCGTAGATATCAAGCACCTCCGTACGCATTTCGATGCGCATAGGGTTCAGTTCGTTTTGGATGAAATCGACCGCGTGAGAAGTCAGCTTCGACTGCGTGCGGCCTGGGAAGCCGAATACCATCGTGAAATCGCCAGCGTCGACGCCTTTGACCGAGACCTTCATCACGCGACGAGGCTTCCAGGGCACGTTGTTTTCTGAAGGCTGAGCGGGCTTGCCGTCTTTACCAGCGTAGATGCGGAAAAGCGCGAAGTCGCCGCTGTGGCGCGGCCACATCCAGTTGTCGGTGTCCGCACCAAACTTGCCGATGGACGAGGGCGGCGCGGCCACCAAGCGGATGTCCGGGAAAGACTCGGTGATGAACAGGTACTGCTCGTTGCCACCGTAAAAATCCTTGATAAAGCCCTCGTAGTGGTCTTCGGTGCGGTACTTCTTCGTCAGCATCTCCTCGATCGTCGCGTGCGGTTTGTCTTCATCCTTCATGCGCTGATACTCGTCTGTCACCTGCTCGATACGGCGGATGAACGTCACCTCAAGGTTGTCGTTCATCAGCTCATCGTCCTGGCTGCCGGCCCAATAGCCGTCAGTGAGCAGGTCCCGCTCGACACTTGAGTGGCTCTGGATGGCGCTATACCCGCAGTGGTGGTTGGTCAGCACGAGGCCCTGGTCAGAAATGACGCTGCCGGTGCAGCCACGGTTGAACCAAAGCACGGCGTCCTTTAGGCTAGGCTTATCGTTGCTAAAGATTTCTTCGGCGCTCATCTCACACCCCAGCGATTTCATCTCCTGGATATTGTACTCGGCCAGGTGTAGCGGAATCCAAAGACCCTCGACCGGTGGCCAACTGGCGAACAAGGGCTTTGCGAAGACGAGTAGTAACGATAGTATGAGCAGACGGCGCATATCGAGAGGGGTTTGCAATAACAGACTGAATAGCAAAAGTAAACGCCAGCGCGCTAGCCTGCAAGAAAAACAACGGGACCCACACAGTGGGCCCCGCTGCCTTACCTATCCTGCAAATACTGCGTACTCAGCGACGTTTCACAACGTCGCCTTTCGCTTCTCCTAATTGTTGTGCTTCTGCGATATCGCAACAAGCCAGCGCATGGTGTCCGTACCCGTGCTCAGGCAATCGTTGTGCGAGCCAACGAGGTCTTCGCGCATGATGCCAATAACAGTGAGATTGGGGTTGGGTACGAGCGTTTTCATGGGTGCGGGCTTTAGAGTTGTTGCATATCTGTCATGTTGTTACCCACAAGTTAGGAGCAGATTGTGTGGCTTTAAAAAACGTTTTGGAGCGGTTTTGGGAACACCGTTTGACTTTCCAGCCGACCACAGCACACCTACCCACTCTTTTTCAATGACTTACGTAATGACGTATTAGTCATTGTTTTTGGGGTTTTGGACAAACAAAAACCGCCACCCCCTTTCGGGAGTGGCGGTCTACGCCTTCGCTAAGTCAGTGTGCTAGTGAAGGACGGCGCGGTCTATACTTTAGTCAGTAATGACCAGTTTCGTGTTCATCTGACCTTGCTCATCGAGGATGTACAGGTTGTACACACCGTTAACAACATCAAATGTCAGTTCGTTACGACCAATGTTCAGTTCACCGTTCGCTACAACGCGGCCAGCGTTGTCGTAGAGCGTGTAGGTAGCGTTAGAGAACGCACCGTCAACTACTACGCGGCCATCGTTGGGGTTCGGGTAAACATTCACGTTGATCACGTCGATGAGATCGGCGATACCAACAGCACCAACAGTAGCGACAGCAGACTCCGAAGTACAGCCGTTGTCGTCAGCGACAACAGTGACGTCTACAGGATCTTGGCCGTTGTTAGTGAAGGTCTCGCTAGTCTGGCCAGCAATCGGGTCGCCGTTGGCGTCCAACCACTGGTAGCTCAGGTTCGCATCGAAGTTGCTGATCGTCGCAACGTTTTCAGATACAGTAACTGTCGGGACGTCCGGCGTGGCAACTACAGTCACGTTGGCAACAGCAGACTCGCTAGAGCAGCCGTCAGTCGCAACTACAGTGTAAGCACCGGCAGTCGATACAGTTACAGTCGTGCCAGTCTCGCCAGCGATGTCAGTACCGTTCAGGCGCCATTGCAGCGTCGCACCAGCCGGGGCGTTAGTAGCCTCGAGTGTCACATCCTCGCCGTCGCAAAGTGCAGCGTTGGCAGGAGAGATGGTCGGGGTGCCAGGGCCAGGTGTTACAGTAACAGTAATCGTGTTGGCAGAAGAGCTCGTACCGCAGCTGTTTTCAACATTAACAGTGTAATCACCAGCAACATCAGCTACGTAAGTGAAGCCGTTTGCACCAGCGATGTCAGCACCGTCGAGTTGCCATTGCGGCGTCACGTTGCTGTTCGGGATTTCGAGCGTTACGCTCTCACCTTCGCAGAAGTCAGTCGGACCGCTAGCAGTGATCGTCGGCTGAACCGGACCAGCACCGCCGTCAGATACTACAGCGTCAGCAGAAGTAACTAAGCAACCACCAACAGTGATTTCAACGGCGTAAGCGCCAGCTGAAGTCGCATCAAGTGTGTTAGCAGTAGCACCCGCTACCGGAGCACCTTGCAGGAGCCATTGTACAGAGCCGCCAGCAGCAACGCCGTTGGCAGTCAGAGTTACAGACTGACCAGCGCAAATTGTCGCTGTAGCCGGGTCGATCGTCGGAGCTGCAGGAGCAGCAGTTACGTTGATCGTGATCGCGTTAGACGTGTCGCCACCGCAACCGTTCGTAACACCAAGCTCGTACGTGTAAGTACCAGCAGCAAGGCCATTCAACTCAAGCGTGTTGCCAGTTTGGCCAGCGACAGCAGTGCCATCTTCGAGCCACTCGACATTCAGTCCAGAGAGCGAGCTGGTTGTCTCAAGCTCTACAGAACCGCCTTCGCAGAAGGTAGTGGCACCGTTAGCCGAGATGTTGATGTTATCAGGCGCACCAGTGCTAATCGATACAACTGCGTTGTTCGATGTGTTGGTACAACCGTTGTCATCAACGCGTACGGCGTAAGAGCCGGCTTGCGTAACTGTCAGCGTTGCGCTAGTGGCACCGGTGATCGGCAGGCCGTTGCGCAGCCACTGGATGTCAAGACCGCCAGTGTTAGCGGCTGTCAGCGTAGTCGAGTTGCCTTGGCAAATCGCCGCTGTAGCAGGCGATACAGTCGGAGCAGCCGGCGCAGTGCCAGATACTGTAACCGTGTTACCCGTACCACTAGAAGTGGCGCTACCACAAGCATTCGTGATCGTGATGTTGTAGTTACCAGCCTGAGTGACAACGACAGTACTGTCAGTTGCACCAGCGATATCTACACCGTTGCGATCCCACTGGTAAGTGGCACCTGCAGGCGCGTCAGAGATCAACGCGAACGTGATCTCCTCGCCGTCACAGATGTTCGGATTCTTGAAGTTACTGAAGCCATCCTGAGATTGGATCAGCGGCGTAACAGGCGAAGAAGGAACGAACGTCAGATCAGAGCCCATAGACTCAGAGGGGCAAGCGCTCTGACCAAAGTTGGTAACCTCAACAGTGTATGTGCCAGGCGTGCTGACAGACACTGTCGGGAATGTTGCGCCAACGATGGCAGTACCGTTGCGGTACCACTGGTACTGCGGGTTAGCAACTGAAGTCGTTGCTGTGAACGTCTGGCTGCTGCCTTGGCAAAGGATCGGGTTCATCGGATCCACAGTTGGCTGGGGCAGAGACGCAGTGCTCGTGTTCGTTACAGTGATTGCAAACGAAGTTGCAGAATCACAGGGCTCGAAAATTGTCAGCGTGTAATCGCCGGGCGTCGATACCCAGATGTTGCTGCTAGTAGCACCAGCAATGGCGTTACCGTCGCGCTTCCACTGAATGTCAGCGTTGGCCGAAACCGTGCCCGTGAGCAGTACAGAGTCGCCAATGCAAATCTCTGTGTTGCCGTTGGCCATGATCATCGGAGCAGCAGGCTTAAACACATCGTCAGAGATCTGAACGCCATCTTCACCTTGCAGTGAATTAGCGACGCAGTTCGCTGCGTTGCGAACCTCAACGTAGTAGTACCCTTCGTCAAGAACAGTCAGCGTCGTTGTGTTGGAAGCCGGAATGGCTACCCACGCATCTGCGATGTTCTCTTTGTAGAACCAAGTGTAAGTCGCGCCAGCACCAGCCGGGTTGTTCACAACTAGGTCAACTGAAGAACCAAGGCAGAACGCCGTCGGGTTAACTGTAACGTTCGGGGCGGTCAGCGAGATGCCAGACTGAACAGAAACGTCGAAGTCTTGCGATGAGGCAGAGCCACAAAGCGTAGTCGTCACGACCGTGTAAACACCTGATGCAGTGGCAGAGAAGTTCTTGCCATTGGCAGCCGTGATGGCTTCAGGCGTACCAGTTGTGTCGATGTACCACTGGTAAGTAGCGTCAAGCGTGTTGTCCGTCGTGAAGAGCGGTACAGACTGCCCTTGGCAAGTAGAAATCGGTGCTCCGGCCTCGACTTGCGGGTTGAACGGACGCGGCGGAATCTTAACCTCAACAGTTGAAGAGGCACAAGCGTCGTCATTCTGAACTTTCAGCATGAATACACCACCGTTAGCAGCGTTCGCTGCGTCTGCAACAACAAAGTTGGTGTCAGCACCTTCAGGGTACGTGTAGCTAGAGAAAGTGGTTGAACCAAAAGGACGGAACATCCAAGTGTACTCCGGATCTACCATCGAGGTAGTGGCATCCAGTTGAACGCTATCCTCTGCGCAGAACGTCAGCGGGCCGTTAGGCGTGATGCTTACGCTAGAAATGTTGTATTCAACGATCTCAACGCTGTTAGATACCTCAGAGCCGCAAGCGTTGTTCACCTCGAGGGTGTACGTACCAGCTTGCTTCGCCCAGTAGTCGGCGCGGTTAGCATCGGGGATGGGCGTACCATTGAGGAACCATTGCAGCGTCGTACCGGGACCAATAGCAGAAGCACCGCCAGCGAAGAAGATATCGTCGGCGAAAATGTGCGTGCTATCGCCAGTACAAATCGTGTCGATATCACCAGCGGCGTTGGGGTTGTTAGAAACCGCAAACGTCAGCTCAATCGCGTCAGTAACGCCAGGTGTACCGGCAGCAACGTTGTTCGCCCAGTAAGCGAACGAGTCAGTCTCGTCCAGTTGGAAGGGCTCGGAAGTAACCGCACAGCCAGTGATGTCGTGCGTTACCGTTACTGTGTAAGCAGCTGTGTCGGCAGTTACGCCAGAACCAAATGCATCATATTCGAAATCGTCAGTACCGACGGGACCGACACCGACACCGCCAGAAGCTTCAACACGATTCCATTGGTAAGAATAGTTCACACCGTAGTCAGTCGTCTGAAGCGTGATGTTACCACCATCGTTACAGATTGTCGGCGTGCTCTGTGAAGTGATCGCAGGCTGCTGTTGCAGCGGCGGGTTGTTGAAAGACAGTGTGACTTGGTCAGAAACATTGTCTGAAGAGTCACAGGGGTTGAACGCACGTACTGTGTACGTACCAGCAACAGTGGCTGTGTAATAGCGGTCAGTAGCGCCGCCAATCTCAGTACCGTTGAAGAACCACTTGAACTCCATGCCGTCGTAGTTGTAAGCCGGGAAGCCAGTAGACTCGGCGCTCAGGACGATAGAATCACCAACGCAAGTGACAGTGTTGCCACCAGGAACCGCAGGGCTCGTCGCCCAGGCAGACATCGGCATTACTGTCGGGTCGTCAACGATCTCGATTTCCGGATCGTCAGGCTGGCCGTCGTAAGCGATAACAGTTACGTCTACCGAAGAAGCACAGCTAGTAGCTGAAACGTTCTCTACAACAAACGTGTACGTACCGGGCTGGTTGACGTTGTAGTCAAGGTCAGTAGCACCGGGGATATCGCTACCTGCAAACTGCCATTGTTGGTTGTAAGAACCACCAGCGGCGTTGTAAGTCGCGTTCACAGTTTCAGTAGAGAAAGAACCAGGCGCAAATTCGCAAAGTGCAACCGTTGACTGGTCAACGACCGGTACGGGCGGCACGTCGTTTACAACAACAGTCACCTGGTTAGAACCGGCATCGCCACAAACGTTTGTAGCTTCTACAGTGTAGTTGCCAGAAATTTCGGCATCATAGTCAATATCAGTCGCACCGGGGATGGGCTCACCATCGCGATACCACTGGTAGTCAACGTCGAGTACTGCGGGAGCAACTGAGCGCGTGAGCTCAACATCGCCGCCTTTGCAGAAGGTAGTCGGGCCACCAGCGTTCACAGTAACTGTGGGCGGGGGCGTTGCAATGAAAGTAACTTGTACTTGGTCGGGCTCAGAACGCAGCGGGCAGTTGCCAGGCGTTGAGGGGTCAAGAGCAGCTACGATATACGTGCCGGGGCCAGTGTTGGTACCCGTATTGGTTACGAGTAGAGTATCGCTAGTAACTGAGAGTTGCTCGAAGCCACCACCATCTTGGCGGAACCACAGCAGTTGCAGGTCGTTGTTCGGGTCCTGGAATTGAGCAGCAAGCTCAACAGACTCGTTCTGACAAACGATGACTTCCTTGTCTGGGAGCGTTTCGTCAGTCGGTGTAATAGAAGGACGGACGGCTGTGCCGGTGGGGCCTTCCACAACTTGGAATGCAGCGCTGGTATCAGGGCCGCCTGCTTCTACTGTTTCGAATGGCTGACCAGGATCTGGGTAAACTTCCAGACGTGTAGTAATGACGCGGAAAAAACCGACATCACCGGCTTTGTACATCATCGAGTCGTTGCCATGATCGGGACCACTAGGGGCAGCAGACCAAGGGCCGGTAGCAGACGTAGCGTATTCCCAGGCGTAGTCGTACTCATAGTTATCAGAAACCTGATAAGCACCAGTCAAAACGACTGTATCGCCGAGCAGCGAACAAATGTTCGGTACGCCAGCAGATGTAATCACCGGATTCGGATCCTCGACACATTCTGCAGTAAGGCCCCAACCTTCACCTACAGTACCGTCGCCGTTAGGCAAAAATACGATGGTGATGTCGTTGCCAGTGGCCGTAAATTCGATGCCGGCCGAGGCTGTGGCAGTAACGTCGGTGAGCGTGCCGAGCAAGGGATAAGTCTCGTCCGGACCATTGTAAATGAAAAGCGAGTCGCCCGCAGCAAGGTCCAACTGGTTGAACCCGATGAAAGCAGACTCTTCAACATCTACACGGAAAGATTCGATGTATGGGGTGTCATCATCGTAGTCCAAACCTGAGCCAGCAGGATCAGTAGATGTTGTGGGTGGAAATGTGCTACACGCAAAAGCGTTAGGCGCAGCACCAGTCGCGCAGGAGTACGAGTACTCCCAGCCTGTACCTTCATCAACACCATCAGAGATGAATTGAATGGTCAGCTGACCGGTGGTTGACGTATAGTTGGCAGGCGGCAACTGGTTGTTGTTAAACTTACCAACGAGATAATTACCTGTGCCACGCCCCTCGTACAGATAAACTGTATCGGACGGGTCGACGTCGAAATTGCCAAGTACGAAGTCCAGAGACACCGTACGGAAGGCTTGATTGTCCGTGCCATAAGAGATGACAATGTTTTCGTTGGCTGAGTAGTCGCCGAACGGACCGCCAGAATCATAGGCGGTAGTCGGGCCTGCACAGTCAAGCGCAACGTGTGTCACCGTTTGCGCGGTAGCCGTTCCCCCAAAAAGGAAACAACACACCAGCGCAAGCGCGAACGTGAATAATGATTTGTTGTAAAAAGACCGCATTGTTTGACTTCAAGATTTAAGTTCACTGAAACTGGTTCCCTTCCAAACTTCTGTCCCTTCTCGTGGCGCGTTTCTGTGCCCACAGGACATACCTTTCTCAGGGTTCCAGTGTGCAAAACAACGGATTTTATGCCTATTGTCAAACTGAATACTGAAAAATAAACCATCAACACAGAATTTAACCCTGTGTTAACCTGCCATCTGTCAGCCTTTTCAGCGTTTAGGCGCCGCCACACCCAACTCATTCACCTCGCAAAGGCCCGCTTAGCGATGAGCTACGCAGGTTCATCGATCTTTTATACTACCTCGTCGAAAAGAAAGCCTCAGATTTCAACTTGCGCGCGTCACCTTGGCCCCGCTCGGGGTGTTTTCGCGCTTCAGGATGCGTAACTTCGTGATATGCCCCACCCGCTGAACATTGGCATTTATGCAATCGGCACCCTGCACGCAGTCGGCCAGACGGCTGCAGAGCTTCAGTCAGCGCTTTCCGCTGGCAAGCCCTGGCTCTCGCGCTTCGACCCCGCTACAAAAACTGCGGTTGGGCGCCTCCACCCCGATGCTGCCGAGCGCCTGGCACGGCGCGAACACACCAACCGGCATTTCCGGCGGCTCGACCGCACCGCGCAGCTGGCCATCCTCGCCGGTGAGGATGCACTCAACGCGCTCTCGAAGAGCGATATGGCGCCAGCGAAACGAACCGCCACACTGATTGCCTCCTCGCGTGGGCCCACGCTCAACTGGGAGAGCGAGCACTCCTTATATATACAACAAGCCGAACGCCTATCGCCCTTCGCCTCACCGACCACCACCCCGGGCCACCTCTCGAGCGCCGTGCAACAGGCGCTGGGGCTAACGGGGCCGGCTTTCAGTTTGTCAATGACTTGCAGTTCAGGGCTATGGGCGGTGGCCAACGCGATCACCTGGTTGCAAGCCGGCTGGGTAGATGCTGCCCTGGCGGGTGGCACCGAAGCCGCGCTTTCGGGCTTCACGCTTGCACAGATGGCCAGCCTGAAAGTGCTGAACCAGCAGCCCGACGCGCCCTACCCCAGCACTCCGTTTACAGCCGAGGGTCAGAACAGCATGGCGCTGGGCGAAGGTGCCGCGCTTTTCTGGCTCGCCCCGCTTGATGGCACCGATGCGAAACCGCTGGCGCGTGTCGTGGGCTTCGGGTTCGGCAGCGAGCAGATTCCGAACCACGCCGGCATCACAGCCGAGGGCGCCAACCTGCGCACGGCCATGCAAATGGCCTGTGGCGATTTACGCCCCGACCTCATTCTGGCCCACGCGCCCGGCACCATCAAGGGCGATGCAGCGGAGTTAGCTGCCATTCACGATTGCTTTGGCCAGCAGTCACCTGCGGTGTATTCGAATAAATGGTGCATCGGCCACACGTTTGGTGCGGCTGGTGCGCTGAATTTGGCGCAGGCGGTACAGGTGTTGGCGGCCGGCGTGTGCCCTGGCTTGCCGTATCTACCAGAAGCACAGGCTACTCAGGGTGTCAAGCGGGTGCTGATCAACGCCGTGGGCTTTGGCGGGGTGGCAGCGAGTTTGCTGGTCGAGCGCTAAGCGATCAACGTTTCAGCGTCACCCAATCGAGCGCCTCCCACACCCGTTCAGCGGTCTGCTCCCAGCTGAAGCGCTCGCGTTGCAACCGGCCCTTCGCGATGAGCCCCTCTCGCAGCTGGTCGTCTTCCGCGAGTTGCTGCATGGCACCAGCTATTTCAGCGGTGTTGTGCGGGTCAACGAGCAGTGCAGCGTCGCCGGCGACCTCTGGCATGGAGCTGGTCGTGCTGGTAATCACGGCCGTTTCGGCGTGCATGGCCTCCAGCACCGGCAGCCCAAAGCCCTCGAAGAGCGAGACATAGGTCAGCGCATAAGCTGCGCCGTAGACTTTACGCAAATCCGCATCTTCCAGGTAGCCCGTTAAGCGCACGGCTGATTGATGCGTCATGCGCTCGTAAGCGTTCTCTATGCTGCTGGTTTTCCAGGCTTTGCGGCCGGTGAGCAGCAGTTGGTGGGGCGCACCGGTGGCGGTTTTGAACTGGTCGAATGCCGCGAGCAAATTCGCGATGTTCTTGCGCGGTTGCAGCGCGCCGACATACAGGAAGTAAGGCTGGCCATCGCTGTACTGCGCGCGGACTTTTGCCTGCTCCTCATCATTCAGCGGCTCGAAAGCCCCACTGGCACCGTTACCCACGACCTTCACTTTATGTTCCTCCGTGCCGTATTTCGCCAGGATATCCTGCTTGCTGTATTCAGACACGGTCAGGATTAGCGCGGCGCGCTGGGCGTAGCGCGGGAAGTAGCGGAAGTAGTGCCATTTGGCTGCCCTGCCCACCGCTTCCGAGAAGCGCAAAAACGCTAGGTCGTGAAACACCGGCACCTGGGGGCATCGCTGGCTGCGCAGGCTCAGGTAGCCGTCGGGCGAAAAGAATACATCGGGCTGCAACTTTTTAATGAGCGGCGGCAGCAGGTACTCAAACCACAGCACGAACAGCAGCGGATGGCGCGCAGGCGGCGTTAGTACGTGGGGCGTGACGTTCTTGGCATAGATGAAACGCTGGTCGTAGGGCCGGTCGAACACAAAGTGGAAGTCGACTTCCGGGTGAGCAGCCACCAGGCGCTTCAGCACCTCGTCGCTAAACCGACCGAGCCCTTCGAGCTGGCCGGGCAGCAAAAATCTGGCGTTGACGAGCACCCGCATGTTGCAAACTTACGCTTTCTGTGGCCAGTTTAAACCACAACAGCGCGATGTGTAGACATCGCGCTGTCGAAAGTATGCTTTAGCACTTTTTTTATCGTCCGAAGATCAAGCCGGCGCCAACGCTGATCACACGGTTGGCAACGGCATCATCTGCATCTTCGACCGTGCTCGTAAAGCCCAAGCTGAAGCGTGCATCCACCACTAGGCGTGCAAATCCCAATGGAATTTCTGCTCCTACGCCCAAAATTCCACCAACATCTGTACGATTGAGGCCATCCCAGTCATCGATGCTTTCAGATTCAGTTTCGTCTTCTATAGTAAGTACGACATTGCCACTGGCTGCATAGCCAACATACGGACCAACGTTGACTAAAAACTTAACCCCCGGTCCAAAGCGGAACTGACCCAAAGCGTTTAACTGTAGATAGTTGTAATTCGTGCGCGCGTCAGCATCAATGCCCAAGAAATCAGAAGTCGAGCGATTCCCTTTCTGGGTAAACGCGAGTTCAGGTTGAATAGCCAAAATGTCTAACACAGAAAAGTTGGCAAAGCCGGCAACTTGCAGGCCAGGGTTGAGTGTGTTGTCGTCGCCGGGCAAATTACTTTGGGTAGCGAGGTTCAAGCCCAATCGACCGCCATACCCAATGCTTTGCGCTTGGATGAAACTGGCCGTCAGTAGAATCGTGGAGAGTACAAGTAAAAGCTTTCTCATGTTTTGTAGGTATTTAGTTTTAAGAGCACTTCAAAGTTAGCCAGTTTGTAATCACGAATAAACAGGTTTGTTACTCAAATATAAAAGATAACAAAAATTTAATTAAAGATGATCGTCAATCCTGCGATCTTTGAGTAAAATAATTGACTGAATCATGCCTTTGATCTTGGCATATCTACCGCGAAAGGCCCGAATTCACGCCGACACCATCACCGGACAGGGCTTGCTCACCGATTCGTGGATGAGCTTCAGGAAATCGCCCTCTGAACGCACGCCCACTTTGCGCAACTTTTCGTTCACGATGATGTAGGGCACCCCACGAACGTTGTAAAACTCGGCATACTGCGGAAATTCGCTCGCATCCAGGCTTTCGGTAAAGACTTTGTCGGAGGCCAGTGCAAACTGATACGCCAGGTGCGTAACCATTGGACACAAGGCACAGTTTTGGGTGTAAAAGACTTTGATGTGTACGTTGTGCTCGAGTTTTTCAAGTGACTTTAAGGTGCCCGGCTGCAGGTCGGCTTCGTTACGCGAGAGGCCGCTGAGCACATCTAAAAAGGTCAAGAACTCGTAGTGCGAGGGCAGACCATAGAAACGCAGACCAGGATCGGGCTGCGATTCATCTTGGGGCAGAACCACAATGGCCGGTACCTGTTCGATGTGGTACTTTGCAGCCAAATCGCGGTGCTGATCAAATTGTGCAATCTGAATATCAATGTGCTCAGAATGATCAGCAATTTCACTCATCACCTCTACAGCATCTGCACACAGCTCATGCTGAATTGGTAGTGGGTCTTCTGGCAAACGCATGCTCTGACTGAACACGAGTAGTTTGACTGGCGCCTGAAGGTGCTCGTCGAAATACTCGCGCAGTTGTGCGCTATCTTGTTTGCTAAAGACCATGTAGAACTCGTGCTGCTAATGAATCTGTGGCATTAAGAGCGTGCCGTGACCCAACAGATGTTAAAGTCGAATACTGCGTGAAATAGTTTCCGAGTAGAGGAAAAGTTTGAGAAAAAAACCAAATACACGTAGGTGTATTCCGTAAATTACCATCCCTTAAGCGTCTGTTTTGACATAAGTCGTTGCCTTTCAGTACGTAACATTTTCTTGTAAGCAGACTTATCACATTTACCAGCTAGGCACCGTTCCGTACTAAAGGGTTTATTTTCCCCCAAACAATGTTTATATTTGATTATACG
>CAZTEZ010000045.1:0-6780 GCA_964611815.1 uncultured Bacteroidia bacterium
GGCCGCCGCGCTCAGACAGGCCGTTAATCACCTCATCGTTGGCGAGCACCGTGCCCAGTTCGGGGCACCAGTTCACCAGCTGCTCGTCGCGATAGGCCAGGCGGTAGTGGCCGAGGATTTTGCTTTGTTCCGTCTCAGAAAAACCCTTCCAGTCGTCGGCGCTGAAGGTCTCTTCGTAGTCCGTGGCGGCGTTAACTGTAGCGTTTCCTTCGTGCTCGAAGATGAGAATCAACTCATCAATACCCCGTGCCTTGCCCGCGCCGGTGTCGTACCAGCTGTCGAAAATCTGCAGAAACCCCCACTGCGTCCATTTGTAATACTCGGGGTCACTGGTGCGGTATTCAGCGTCCGGGTCGTAGGCTAGCCCCATGCGCTCGATCTGCCGCTTGAAGGTCGCGACGTTCTCGGCGGTGGTTTCCGCAGGGTGCTTGCCCCGGCTGATGGCGTACTGCTCGGCGGGCAAGCCGAAGGCATCGAACCCCATGGGATGCAGCACGTTAAAGCCCTTCAGCCGGTGGTAACGCGCGAGGATATCCGTGGCGATATACCCCAGCGGGTGGCCCACATGCAGCCCCGCACCCGAGGGGTAGGGGAACATATCCAGCACATAGTACTTGGGGCGGCTGGTATCGGTTTTGTCGGCGGCAAAGCTGCGGTGGTCTTTCCAGTACTTTTGCCACTTGGGTTCGATCTCCTGCGGGTTGTAGTTGGCCATAGCGGGTGGGTTTGCCGCGAAAATACAGAATTATAGAGTCGATCATTGGTGTGTAGATCGTTTTGCTCAACATGGCGTTTAATTGCAAACACGTTGTTGACGACCTCAATGCTAGCAACAGGCTCAAAAAAAGTTAATTAAACCTAACGAGAGAGTTTGGCATCAGACAACTGCACGCCAAAATCCACTTAATCGGATTGGATTTCATGGGTTGGACAGTCTCTAAATCTATGCAGCTATGGAGTTGATGACTTGTTAATCAGTTGGTAATCTGCTAGATTGAATGAAAATCTACTTCATCATGCGATACTTGACGTTTACGCTTGCTCTACTTGTTTCCCTTTATGTCATTCAGGTGGCAAAATGCCAGTCATTTAGCCAGTTGTCCGTTTTGGCGAGCGATGGTGCCGCCGAAGATGAGTTCGGAAAAGCCATCGCTGTAGACGGCAACCGCGTGGTGGTGGGCGCGCCTAAGGATGACAACGCAAACGGGTCTAACGCCGGCGCAGTGTATGTTTATGAGTACGATGGCAGCGCCTGGCAGGAAACCAAACTCATCTCCGGGTTTAGTACCGCTGGCGACCAGTGGGGGAGTGCATTGAGTATCAGTGGCGACCGCATTGCTGTGGGCGCGTACAACGACGACAGTCTGGCGATTCGCGCAGGCTCGGTCAGCATTCTCGAATTCGATGGCACCAACTGGGTCGAAACCGAAAAGATTTTGGCCAGCGATGGCGATATGAACGATTGGTTCGGCGACGCGATCAGCCTGGACGGCGAGCGCCTCGCGATTGGCGCGCAGCGAGATGAGAAGACCTGCTTTTCGGATTTCGCCGGTAGCGTGTATATCTACGACTACGATGGCACCGACTGGAACGAGACGGTCAAACTGGACCCACTTGCGGCGGGTTGTAACGAAATTTTTGGCAGTGACATCAGTCTCGATGGCGACCGCCTAGCCGTGGGTTCGTATTCTGCAGACTACGGCTCTGGCCTACCGAATGCAGGTGCCATTTATATTTTTGACTACGATGGCACTGACTGGAATGATACCGTTTTGGTACCGGTCACCCAGCAGGCCAACGCCTGGGTGGGTTGGAGTATCGCGCTGGACGGCGATCGGGTCGCAGCGGGGGCCCTTTTACAAGATAATGCCTTGGCACAGAGTGGCGGAGTGGTTTACGTCTGGGACTTTGATGGTGCCGACTGGAATGAAACGCTGATTGAACCCACACTCGCCAACGAGGATCAAGATTTTGGCTGGTCCGTCGCCCTACATAATGATACGCTTATTGTCGGCGCCAGGCACGACGATGATAATGGCGTGGAATCCGGTGCCATATATCTGTTTACTCACAACGCCGGTGGCTCATGGAACCAGCAAAAAGTTTTGGCGAACAATGGTGCCGGTGAAGATGAATTCGGATCGGGGGTGGCTATCGAAGGGGAACGGGTGTTTGCTAGCGCCGCCAAACGCACGAATGTCAACGGCAATGAAGCGGGCGAACTGTATATCCTGTCTGAATGCACACCAGGCAGCAGCACTCTAACAGTCACCAGTTGCGACGACTACACCTGGAATCTGACGAATCAGACGTATGACCAAAGCGGGCAGTATCAGACGACCGTGGTCGGCCCAAATGGCTGTGATTCTGTCATTACGCTGGATTTAACCATACAGACCGGCCCCACTGCGAGTTTTGAGGTAACTGCCTGCGACGAATACACTTGGGCTGCTAACGGGCAGAGCTATACCAACACCGGAGCTTACACCACAACCGTATCCAACCCGGGTGGCAATTTTTGTGATTCGGTCTTAACTTTGAACCTGACTATTAACAACAGCAGCTCTGAGCTTCTGAACCTCGAAATTGAGCCTGGAGGAAGTGTAGATGTGAATGGCGAAGTCTACGACACCCCCGGCAACTACACTCAGACGCTCGTCAACGCCGCCGGATGCGATAGTACCTTGAATATCATTATCGAACTCGTGACAGGCTTGCCTGATGAGTCAGCTTCTGTATTATCAATTTACCCCAACCCGACCGACGGAGAGGTCGTCATCGCCGGTGAGCTACCGGCAGCAACCCGCGCTGAGGTTTACTCACTGAGTGGTCGGCGTGTCATGCAGCCTGAAGTCGTAGGCAACCGATTAGATATCAGCGCACTGCCTGAGGGGATGTACCTGTTGAAACTCTCGACGCCACAGCGGCAGTTCGTGAAGCGTATCGTTATTCATTAACTTTGTGGATCATGATGCGAGTAATCCGGATTCACCTTATCTCCCAACTTTTCGCCACCCTTGTGCTGCTATTGCTGACGGCTGTTCATCAGCAAGTCTTCTCCCAAAAGATCTACGCGAATTTCAGCTCCGGCGAACAGTTGGTGGTCATTGAGGATGCCGAGGGCGACATTGAAAAAGTGCTGCGCTCTGACGGCAAGTCGCCGTTTTCGGAATGGCTGGTCGGGGAGTCGCTCACGGGCGATGACTTGAGCTATCGCGACGGGTTGTGGACGTATGTGTTCGCTTCGTTTCCAAAAAGCATTCAAAAGCAGCACACGGCGCTTCAGCACCAGTCGGAGACCTTCGTCTACCTGACCATGGACGACAACCCGCCGACCGAGCCGCTGGATCTGCTGCGGCTGTTCAGTGGGGAAATGAGCGGCTCGTACGGCTCAATCGATGGCCAACAGGTGATGAGCGTGGCTGGCAGTCGCGAAAAGGGGTTTATGTTTCAGATCAAAGGTGCCGAGGACGACGAATTCTCACCCCTCAGGCCACTCACTTTCAGCCCTGAAAAGCTCGAGTGGGTGGTGCGCAAACCGGATAGTCCTGCCGCATTTTACACGCTGAGCTACATCATGACCACCGACGATACCCGCTACTTCCTGATGAGCCCGCCTGAAGGCGAGCCGGTTCAGTTTGTGCTGCAATAGCTAGCCATTACGCACAGCTATCAGATTTACTGTTTGCAGGTATCGAAAAATCGGTAACTTGTCTTTCAAAGCTACTTGTCATCATGCGTACTGCCTTGATTGCCATTCTGTTGTTGCTGCCGATGTGGTCGGTGGCCGCTGTTTTTGAGAATCCGAATACCGGAGAGCGTATTCGCCTGTCCTACAATCCCGCTGACGAATATTTGGTTGGCATCGCTTACAGCAAAAGTGGTCAGGAGAGTGACTATCAGTCCCTGCGCATGGAAAAAACCTGCGACCCAATTGGCAATGCGATTTTGTTGTGCGAAATGCGCGTGAGTCTGCCCAACGGCGGCAAGCTGAACAACCTTTTCCATAACAGCGCTAACCCCGAGGTCGTCTTTCAAACCACGAACCCCGGCCAGTTGTGGGACGAGTACTACGCTGCCGGCAGCGTACCGCCCAGCTATGCGCCCAAACCCATTGCCAAGCGTTCGATGCCTGCCGAAAGCACCGGCACCCCTGCCAGCCGTAACAACGCCACCGGCGACGGCAATCAACGCGAGCGCATGGCCGTGAGCCAATGGCGCTCGCAGCTGCTATCTGCAGATGGCAAAGCCGCCGGCGTGACGGGTGATTACATGAACAGCGATGCCAGCGAGGGCTTTTTCATCAAAGACAAAGGCAGCGAAAAGCTGCTGGTGCAATACCAGCCGCCGCAAGGCCGTCTGCAGCCGCTCACGCTTATATCTTTCGACGAGACCAAAGGCCGGATGATCCTCTCGCACCCCTCTCTCGCAGCCAGCGAGTACGTCGGCCAGTTCTACCGCGAACCCAGCCGCCCGCGCTACCTGGAGGTGACCTTCCCCGACGGGCGCACCGAGCGTTTCTATCAGATCAGCCAGTAAGCTGCTTTTAACACTAGCAGTTCTACGAGTTTTTGCGGCTTGCTTTCTGACTTTTGCGGATTCCCGCTAACTTTACGCTTGGCGTTCTGCGCCAGTTTTGGGCCCATAGCTCAGTGGTTAGAGCAGTTGACTCATAATCAATTGGCCGGGGGTTCAAGTCCCTCTGGGCCCACAAGATGTTTTTATAAAGCCTTGTAAGTCATCTACTTGCAGGGCTTTTTGTGTGGCGGGTTATCGTATCAGTGTCACCGTTCCTGTTTGTTCGAAGGGCAGGCCCGTGATGGTTTTGCCGTTCAGCACCCAGACGTAGACGCCCTCGGGCACTTGTGCGCCGTTTAGGTCCGTGCCATCCCATACGGGCGGCAGGCCCTCGCCTTCAAACAACACTTCTCCCCAGCGGTTAAAGACTTGCATTTCCAGCACCGCCGCGCCGTTGAGGATGGGGAAGAAGGTCTCATTGAGGTCATCGCCGTTCGGAGAGAACGCGCTGGGCATGCGCGCGTAGGGCAGCTGGACAAGAATAGGGTGGGTGGCTGTATCGCGGCAGCCCGCCACGCCGATGGCCGTCAGCGAGACGGTGTAATCGCCGATGCGGCTATACTGATGGCTGGGGTTGGGAATGGAGGAGGTGTTGCCATCACCAAATGTCCAGATGTACGAGGAGGCATCCTCAGAGAGGTTCTGGAAGTCGATTGGGTACACCTGCCAGTGCGGCGGTGCCGAACGTATAAAGAAATCCGCCTTGGGCAGTGGCCTGGCTGTAAAAACGGTGTCGTTGGCCACAGGACCTTCGCAGTCGTTTTCGAAGGGAATGACCCAGAATGCCCTGTCATTCTGTTGGTGCGTGTAGCTGATACTCTCCGTCGTTTCGCCTGTAGACCACAGCCACGAGGTGCCGTCGGTTGACCGCAACGTGACCAGGTCGCCGGGGCAGGCGGTATCTGGCCCCGCGATACGCGCTCTTGGTAACGCAAAGTACCTCACAAACAGTGTATCGCGGCCGGTGCAGGTGTTCTCGTCGACCACCTCGATGGTGTAGGTCGTCGTTTGGGTTGGTGTGGCGGGGGTGACCAGCAGCTCTGGCGACTCTACGCTGGCTGCTGGCGACCAAGCACTACTGACGATTGGCACCGCCGAGAAGGTAACCGATGCCCCCAGGGCCACCGACTCGCCTTCACAGACCCGTGTGTCGGGTGCCGCCTCCACCACCGGCGGTTCAAAGACATTGATCAGTCGGCTTGCAGTGGCCGTACACCCGAACGTATCGGTCACCTCGACGCTCAAAGTTGTAGGCACATCCGCCGTCCACACCTGCGTGGCCGTCGACGACAGGTTCGAACAGGGCGGGGTGTTGCAGCTCCAGGCGAAAGTGTAGGGCGGGTAGTCCGCGTTTTCGATGACCACAGTCGAGATCACCTCCTCTCCGGGGCACACGCTGGTATCGGCGGCGATACTCAATTCGGGGCGCGTGACGGTCACCCATTCCGGTAGGTCGATATCCAGCGTGCAGCCATCGCTGGCCAACACCTGCAGGCCGAGGTCATAGACGCCAGAGGCGTAAGTATGCGTAATGGCGGGGTCGGCGGTGGTCAACGCTGGGGAGCCATATCCCAGCTGCCAGGTGTACGAGACGATGTCGCTCAGGTTCGATTGCGTGCTGGCATTCACCGTCAGGCTCGTCGGGTCACCCGTGCAAGTGCCGATGGGGCCAGCGACGCTTGCCGTCACGTTGCTGGAGAAGGTATGCTGTGGCGGGCCGGGCAGGGTGTAGCTACAGCCCAAGTCGTCGATGAGAGTGAGCGTAATCGGGTAGATGCCGGGGGTGGTGTAGATATACGTATCTGTCGGGATGCTGGTCGTCGTGCTGATGGCGTTACCCCAGTCCCAATCAAACTGCACGACCCCGGGCGTGTGGGTTGCGGTGGCGACGACTGTATCCTGTGGCCCACAGGCATCTCCGCATTCAATTGCGATGGTACCGAGCGGGCCGACAACATTTACGCTTGCCGTCGTATCGTCTACGCAACCGGCGGCATCTGTGGCTGTGAGTGTTACCTCCAACAGGCCGGTATCAGGAAACATCATGCTCGGGTTGGGGAGCGTGCTGGATTGCCCGTCGCTGAACGTCCACTGCCAATCGACGACGCCGGGCGTGGCCGTGCTGAGTTCGATAAATGTGTTTGGTGTTGAATGGCACAGTGGGTTTGGTAGTTGGAAACCAGCCTTCACATCGCCCAGAAC
>CAZTEZ010000045.1:6790-8672 GCA_964611815.1 uncultured Bacteroidia bacterium
GCCCGTCGATGGCGACCTCACAGCCCAGCCCGTCGTCCAGTATCAAAAAAGCGGTAAAGGTGCCCACGCTCGTGTAGGTATGTGCGATCTCGGCGGTGGTGTCGCTCGTCACGGTGCCGTCGCCGAAGTCCCAGGCAAAGCTGATGGTATTGACACCCGTCCCGGAAAAGTCAACTTCGTCGGGTGCGCACAAATCGTTGTTGGCGATGCTAAAGCTGCCTTGCGGCCCACTGACTTTGATGTAGTCTGTTTTGGTGGTCGTTTTGGTGCAGCCGTTGTTGTCCGTGCCGGTCAGGCTCACCGTAAACGTATCGGCGACCTGGTAGGCATTGGTGGGGTTGGTGAAGTTGCTGAATTTGCCGTCGCCAAAATCCCAGGAGAAGTTGCTGATGCCGGGGCTTGACAGATTAGTGAACACACTCGTGAGCGGCGGGCAAGAAGCGACTGTGGGTGTCGCCGAAAAGTCGATGTCCGGCTCCAGAATCGTGTAGGTCCTCTGCGCAGTCACGGCACAGCCATCGGAGGGACGGGTGATGGTCAGCGTTACGGTTTAGGTGCCGCCGGTAGCGTAAGTATGCTGCGGTTGTTGCAAGGTGCTGGTGTTGCCATCGCCGAAATCCCAGTTGAAATCGTAGCCAAAGACTTGCGCTGGCGACAAGCCGTAGTTGAAATTAATCGGCGTGTTGTAGCAATGGGTCGTTTGAAAAGGAGAGATCGTGGGCACGTTCAAGCCGACCTGTATCGATTTGGTTTCGGTGTCCGTACAACCAATGGTGTTGGTGGCGGTTAGGCTCACGGTGTAGTTTCCGGCACTGGGAAACACATACGGGGGGTTGGTGAGTGTGCTGCCGCCACCCGCGGAGAAACTCCACTGCAAAGACGTGATTCCCAGTTCTGAGGTACTGCCATTGGTAAATTGCACCGGGTCGTTCGTGCAGGGGTTGGTTGGCAGAAAGCTGAAGTTGGCTTTGAAATTCGAGTCTACGCGAATGTAGTCGACGTAGGTCACAGAATCTCGACACCCGTTGATGCCTACCACCAGGTGTTGGACATCATGCACGCCCTGGTTGAAGCTATACAAGAGCGTGTCAAAAACGGTCGTGATGCTGTCGCCATTCTCAAACACCCACACGTAACGCTCTACGAGATCCGGGTCCGGTATGCCCGCAGAGCTTTCGAGCACTGAGAACCCGGGCGCACACAAGTCGGTGATACTCGCCGAGAAAGCCGCGGTGGGGGTGCCATACGCCAGGCGCTCTGTGGTGTCAGAAGCGCAATTGTACGTTTGATCGATCACGCGTAAGCCCGGATGGTGTACGCCATACCCATAGGTGAAATTGGGCGAAGGGACATCGGGCACGGGGTTCGTGCCGTTATCTTGAAACCATACCAAAGAGTCTACTTGCCCGTATGAGAGGTTCGTGAACACCGGTGTCACCGGGTCGTTGGTGCACGTATCGGTCGGGAAGACATCAAAGCTGGCCACCAAAGGCAAAACATACACCGAATCGATGGTCGTATCCGGGCAGCTGGGGTAGCCTGAAGTTACTGGCGGGTCGTATATCATCCGTATCTGAATCCAGCCGGTGTCTTCTGGCGACCATCCCTGGCCGACGCTACCGGTGAAGGCGACATCTGCTGGCAGCAATGCGCCACCGGGCAACACATTGCCGGTTGAATCTAAGAATGACCAGGACGTTTCTTCAGAGTCAAAGTAGTCTTGCGGACCACAGGTGCTCACGTTGTAGGCTTCTAAGACGTACACCTGGTCCAGCGAGATCTCACAAATAGTATCCTGCAGCAAATCCATGATAGCTGTTGGCGGGCAATAGACCTCAAAATCAATGCTATCGCTCACGACGCAGTTTGAGGCGGTTGTAAC
>CAZTEZ010000045.1:8682-14667 GCA_964611815.1 uncultured Bacteroidia bacterium
ACCGTCAGCGTGACTCATGCGTACCAAAGGTTTGCGGAGAGTAAGTCAACTGACTGCCGTTGGGTGTGCCATTGCCCTGCCCGGTGTAGGGTGGCAGGCCCGTAGCGCTAGTTGGGGTCCACTGCCAGTCGTAGTCGACAATCGGCTGTTGCGAGTTGGGAATGTCATTCGTCACCAGGTTGATGATGTTGTCGGGGGCCGGCAAGTCGCAGACCACCTGCCAGTCGCGGCCAATATCGATACTGGCAACGCTCAAATTGAGCGGATTAAAGTTTGAACTGCTGCAGCCGTTATCATCAACAACAGAGACTGTAACGCCTCCGATTCCGTTTGCCAAAATGGCCTCCAGACTTTGCGAGCTCAGCGTGCTCGGGGGCACGAGCTGCGCCCCGGCCGGCAGTGTCCACTGGACGCTTTGATAGCTGCCCGAGAGCGAAAACGAAACAGTGTCCGGAAACGCACAGACGCCATCGCTGACACTAATGCCCGGGGGCTGAACGCCAGTGACCACCACGCCATCCGAAGTGCTCAAGAAAGCCGTACAGCCATTACCCCAGTTGATGGTAACACTCGGAAGGTAAGTCAGAACCGTTCCTGGATTACCATACGTGTAGGTTGCCGTGTCGGTTACCAGGGCCGTAGCGTTGTTGCCGAAATTCCAGAGGTAGGTAGCATTAGGCGGGGGATTGTCTACAAAAAAGTTGACCGGCTCGCCAGGGCAGACGCTGTCCTGGTCGATCACGATATTGCCCGGCCCATCGCCCACGCTCACGGCATTGGCGACCACCACGGAGTCAGTGTAACCCGAGACGTGCGTGCCTACCAACTTGACATCGAAGGTGCCCGAGCTCGTATACGTGTGATTGATCGTCGGCCCCGTGCCGCTGTTGCCGTCGCCGAAGTCCCAGCTCCAGGTCCAGCCGGGCTGTGGCGCGTGTGTGGTCGCAAAGGTGAAGGTCGCAGGTGCATAGCAAGCGCTGCTGGGGTTCACCGTAAATTCCGGGCAGGTCATGACCTGCACCGGCACAATCTCGCTGCCCGTACACCCATTGCCGTCTGTCACGATCAGCGTGACAGAATACGCATTGGGCTGCTGAAACGTGTAGGTCGGGTTTTGGGCCGTGCTGTTACCGCCATCGCCAAACTGCCAGTCCCAAGAGGTGATTGGGGCATCGCCCGGGGTGCTGTTGTCGACAAAGCTGGCCCCGTTCGGGCAAAGACTGCTGTCCGTGATGCTAAAGCTGCCCGTGGGGTTTTCGAAGATGGCGATCGTCTCGCTATGGCTGTCCGTAGCGGTACCATCCGATACCGTGAGTGTAACGGTGTAGGTGCCCGCGGTGGTGTAGAACGCACTGGGGTCACACAGCGTGCTGGTGTTGCCGTTGCCAAAGCTCCAGGAGCAGCTCGAGAAGCCGGAGGAGGTATTCGTGAAGCTGATGCTTTGTGGCGCACAGCCTGAAAGGGTGCTGGCCGTGAAATCAGCCACCGGTTGTGCATACGCAGATGGGCCGAGCAGCATCGCCGTGAACAGACTGCACAACAGCAGCCTTACCAATGCTATTTTTCTGTTGGCCAAAGCGGTTCTCAATTGTAAGCAAGGCCCAGAGCATGCCTTTTCTGGTGACGGTCTCATAAACGTGAAAATACAGATTCAATGGCAAGAATCTTATCATGGAGTCTGTTAAATATTTTGATTTTGGAATAAAATCTGATTCAAATTGCAGGCTTCAAAAACTGTTGTTTTGTGCCGGTGGCGATACAGCTTTACCGGCCTCGATTCAAGCTGCATCTCCTCCTTGTTCGCATAAAAAAAGCCCCCGACCAGTGGTCGAGGGCTTGACTTCAGCGGAGCAGATTCTCCCAAATGCCCACTGATTCCCTGATTCTGAGCAAGTCTTATGAGTGGCTTACTCTTTCACGATGCGCAGTGACTGGGTGCTGTTGGCGGTCGTCACTTTCACGATGTACACACCAGCGCTCAGTCGGCTGAGGTCGAGCTCAGAAGTGCGAGACGCGCTGAGCAGCAGCTGACCAGTCAGGTTGTGTACCGTCACCAGTGCGATGTCCTCAGACGAGATGAGCGTCAGCGGGCCGTTCGTCGGGTTGGGGTAGGCCGAGAGCACGATGGCTGTCGTCTTACCACTCACGAACTGTACGGCGACGATGTTGCTGTACTCAAAGCTGCCGTCTAGGTCTACGTTGCGCAGGCGGTAGTACACCGTGCCGTTGTAGTTGGCGCCGACGCCTACATCGGTGTGGTTGTACGATGTCAGGCCGAGGTCGCTCGTCTTACCGGCTTGGTCACCGATCTTCGTGAACGCGGTTTCAGTGGCCAGGCGGCGCTCGATCTCGAAGTGCGAGAAGTTGCGCGCGTTGGCTGCCGACCAGTAGAGCTCGGCATCGTCGCCTTCGCGAACCGCATCGAAGTTGAGCAGCTCGACGGGCAGGATGTCAAACAGATCGCGCCAGTCGGGGGCACCGTTGCTGTTGAAGTCGGGCAGCGGGGCTTCCGTGCCACCTTCGGCAGCGTCGTAGCCATCGTCCAGGCCGTTGGTATTATCATCTGTGCCTGCGGGCGCAACGTCAGCCGCCAGGTCGCCATCTGTGTCATGACCTTCGATATCGTCAGCAATACCGTCGTTATCAGTGTCGAGGTCCAGATAGTCAGGCGTGCCGTCGCTGTCGAAGTCCACAGGCGTGATCGCTGTGCCGGTCTGCGAGGGGTCGTAGACATCAAACGCACCATCATTGTCGGCATCCACGGCTACAGGCGCAATATAGCCTGCAGTCGTCTGGCCTTCGATGTTATCGCGAATGCCGTCGTCGTCGCTGTCCACGTCCTGGTGGTCGGGGAAGCCATCGCCGTCGGTACTGGCGGGCGTTACTGGCGTGCCAGCACCCGGGTTGGCAACTGAACCACCACCTGCGGGGCTCGAAGGACCGTCGTGGCTGGGGTCAACCAGATCCACCAGGCCGTCGTCGTCTGCGTCGTTGATGCCCGGCGCATACACACCGTCGAAACCGAGGTCAGGCGGGGCAGTTCCACCGTTGGCTTCCACACCGTCCATGATACCGTCGTTGTCGACGTCGATGTCATACGGGTCGTCTACACCATCGCCGTCGGTATCCACGTAGGGCGTAAAGGGCGTAGCTTCAACACCGTCGTCGTAGCCGTTGCCATCTCCGTCGGTGTAGCCATCCACACGGCCGTTGCCGTCAGCATCACTCGCGCCAGCGCCAGCTTCGTAGATGTCCGTGAGGCCATCGTTGTCGCTGTCGAGGTCCACTACATTTCGGCGGCCGTCGCCATCCGTGTCGGGGTTGGGTAGTGGCGTACCGGTTTGAGCAGGGTCGACGTTGTCAGAAAGGCCGTTATTGTTGGCATCTGCAAAGCCGTCGATCACACCGTTGCTGTTGTTGTCAGTGCCGCCAGCCTCGTAGGTGTCAGAGAGACCGTCGTTGTCGCTATCCAGATCAAGGTAGTTAGCCACACGCGTTGTTTCAGTACTTACATCTGAGTTACGCGGGTTGCTCACTTCCGGGCCGCCTTCAGTTGGATCGGCGATGTCCAGCAGGCCGTCGTTGTCGACGTCGGCAGTTGCGTCCAGATATCCGTCGCCGTTAGCATCGGCACCACCGTTCTCGGTCACATCCGTCAGGCCGTCGTTGTCGCTATCGAGGTCCAGATAGTCGCGGTTGCCGTCGCCATCGGAATCCGGGTTAGGCAGCGTGCTGTTACCGCCGCTGGCAGTGGGGTTGTCATCAACGATATCCATCAAGCCATCGGGCGTGCCGCCGTCGTTTTCAGTCAGGTTCTCGAAAGCGCCGGTCGTGACATCGAAACCAGCCGGCGGGATCGTGCCACCGTTCGCTTCAATCGCATCCACGATGCCGTCGTTGTCGCTATCGAGGTCGTAGGCGTTGGGCACCCCGTCAAGGTCGTCGTCGAAACAATCGTTTACGCCGTCGCCATTGCCGTCAGTGAAGCCGGGGATGTCCGTATCCAAGTAGTTGGGCACATCATCGCCATCGTCGTCGTTCGTAGAGACAACTCCGACTGGCGCATTAGGCTCTTCATCCACGTCAAGGATACCATCGTTGTCGTCGTCTAGGTCAACCAGATCGGGTACATTGTCGTTGTCGTAATCGATCGTACCACGAAAGAGGTAGTCGGGGCGGGTCGGGGGGCCAGGCTGACCATTTTGAACAAAGTCATTCGAGAAGTCGCCGTCACCACCGGTTCCGGTTCCGCCGCCAACAGGAGAAGTACCATCATCAGTATCCTCACTCAGTGTCGGCGTACCGTCGTTGTCGTCGTCAGTGTCGCGCCAGTCGCGGGTGCCGTCGGCATCCAGGTCTTGGGTTACAACAAACGCACCACCGTTGTCTGGGTCGAAGATATCCAGGAGGCCATCGCCGTCTCCGTCAGTGTTCGCGCCAGCATCGTCGTTGTAGAAGTCAGTTACTGCATCGCCGTTGGCAACGTAGATCGTACCGCCATCGAAGTCTTGCGCACCATTGAAGTTGCCGTCGTTGCCCTCGATCAGGTCCGGCACACCATCACCGTCGGTGTCTAGGTCAAGATAGTCTGGGCTGGTGTCGCCGTCGGTGTCGACAGGCACCAGCGGCGTACCGCCGTTGTCGCCATCGTATGCGTCATCCAGACCATCGTTGTCGGTATCGTTGCCACTGGGAGCAATATAGCTGCCAGTCGCCTGGCTTTCGATGTTATCGCGAGTACCATCGTTGTCGGCATCGATATCAAAGGCATCTGTCAAGGTAACCGGGTCCGTCGGCCCATCCGTATTTGTGTTGGGCACCAAGCTCGGGCCACCAGTAGTGCCTGGCGTACCGTCGATGGGGTTTTGCAGACCGTCGTTGTCAGTATCATTGATGGTATAACGACCAGTGTTGATGTCGAAGATGCCAGGACCGCTGGGAACAACACCGCCATTGGCTTCAATCGCATCCATGATGCCGTCGTTATCCGCATCAAGGTCAATGAAGTCCGGGATAACGTCGTCATCAGAGTCGAACACATCGTTGATGCCGTCACCGTTTAGGTCAGCAAATGGGGGGAAACCAACAGCGGGGTCTGAAGGGTCAGCGTAGTTAGGCGTACCATCACCGTCTTCGTCACCACTGGGGTCGAAGCCCGTGCCGCCGTCTTCGTCGACATCCGGAATGCCGTCGTTGTCGCTGTCGATGTCAACAATATTCGGTACACCGTCGTTGTCGCTATCCGGCACAAACAGATAGTCCGGGCTGGTGGGCGTGCCCACTTGGCCAAACTGGATAAAGTCATTCGACCAGTCGCCGTCTGCACCGCCGCCTGCATCGCCACCTACAGCAGAGGTGCCGTCGTCGGTGTCTTCACCGCTGGTGAGCAAGCCGTCGTTGTCGTCGTCGGTGTCACGGAAGTCCGGTTGGCCGTCGCCGTCAAAGTCTTGCACATCCGCCTCGTTGCCGGACTCGTCAGCATCATAGCCATCGTCCAGGCCGTTGCTGTTTTCGTCGGTGCCGTCGGGCACAGCGTCTGCAACACCGTTGGCATCGCCGTCGTGGCCTTCGATGTTATCGGGCACACCGTCGGCATCGCTATCGAGGTCGATAATATCTGGGTCGCCATCCAAGTCGGTATCGGGCACTGTTGTGATGACCGTGCCAGACTGATCGGGGTCGTACGCGTCGTCTACACCGTCACCGTCCGCGTCGCTGCCAGTTGGCGAAATGTAGCCCGCCGAAGTCTGGCCTTCGATGTTATCACGAATGCCATCGTCGTCGGTGTCCACGTCCAGGTGGTTGACGTAGGTATCACCGTCTTCATCCGGCGGCGTAACGAACGTGCCGAGCGTGAAGCCGCTGCCAGTTACCGGGCCGTCGTCGCGTGGGTCGCGGAGCGCGGCTACGATCCGGTCTACGGCGCCCGGCCCTTGAAACGCTTCCTCCGCCGCGAACTCGAAACGCCGCTCGCGAAACAGATCA
>CAZTEZ010000046.1:0-14515 GCA_964611815.1 uncultured Bacteroidia bacterium
TACTTATGAAAGAGGTTTTGTTAATTCGTGCTGTGCGCAAGATGCGAAATACTTCGGGGTTAATCAGGGCCGCTCGCTGGGGTAAAGGTTACGTTCTGCTGACGGTGCTGTGTTTGCTGATGCACACGCAAACCCTCTTTGCCCAACCAAAAGCAATGCCGTGTGGCACAGAACTGGCCCGCACCCCGCAAACTGCCGAAATGGGAGTGCTCTTGTGTTTTTGCGATGACTGGATCGCCAACACCCAGCAGACCTATCGTGTGCCGTTCTTCGATACAAACGTCGATGATCTTCAGCTGACGCGTCATTTCCAGATCGACAGCCTCGACAGCCTGCGTCGACTCACCGACAGTGTATACGTGTACTTCGGCGGCATCTCGCCCGGCGGTGCAATTTATTTGAATGATAAACTTGTGCAACTCGTCGAGCGGCCCTACCAGCAGGTGCTGCTGGCACTACCGACACACCTCTTTCGTAAAGGCTGGAACGAGTTGCGGGTGCACCTGCACACCCCGCCGTCTCTCGAGAATTACAAATGGCAGCCCAATCAGCTCACGCTTGGGCTTTACGGGCCGGTGTATTTGCTCACCAACAGCGAGGCCTTATTGGCAAGGGCAGACTCTATCCTATTGACTGCGCGCCAAACCGCCGATTGCCTGCCCGCCAAGCCAGACAGCGGTCGCCCGTTCATCGATACGCTCAGCTTCAACTTCCTGAAAACCCGCACCGCTGAACGCACGCTCGTCTATTTCAGCGTCGACCCCTTCAACGGCAAACCCAAGTGGCCTGCGCAGATACGAGATGAGCTGGAGCAAATCGCCAAAGCCAGTGTCACAAACCTATATCTGCCTTTCGCTATACCCGCAGAGGTCCTGCCCGATATGGCCGAACTGGGCTTGAACGTCAGCCCTGAGCTCGGCGAAACCCACGCCTTTTTTGAGGCACACCCTTTCCGTCGCTATGCCCGACAACCCGTCTGGACCAACAGTGAGGGCCGGCCCACCGATGACTTCGGTGAATTCTCGCAATCCGTTGCACCGACTGTTTCGCCTTCTCGTAGCTTCTCGATCGTCACCTTCGTCCTGTTTATGCTACTGCTGACCACCTGGCGCGTCGTCGACATCCGCAGCCTGCGCAGCTATTTGCTGCTGCCCGCCAACGTGCTCGACAAGTTGCAGAAGATCCAGCAGGGCCGCCTCAACCCGCCCAACTTCATCTTTTTCCTCAACCTATTGCGCTGGCTGGTGCTTTCGGCGCTCCTGACGTTAATGATTCAAGCGATTTATCGGCAGGGTGGGCCAGCAGCCATGGGGTTAGATACGGTTAGCCTCCTCGAACTTCACGAACGCCTGACCAATGGCAGCACCTGGGCCATAGCGGCGCTCAACCTGGGCGTTGTGGGGGTGCTGTTGGCCTATCAAATATTCCTACAACTCGTTGTGGCCGGCATCTATCAGCTCACCCGCTTCAGTTTCAGACTGCAAGAACTGGCTGCACTGGGCAACCTCGCGCCTTTTCTGCTGGCCCTGGTGCTCTTCCTACTACTCAGCCTTCAACCCGAACTCCCGCCGCGCTGGGTGGTGTGGGCCGGAATCGCGCTGGTGGGCCTTGGCTTCATGATCGCCATAGTCTTGCAGCTCGTTGCGCTGGGTCGCATCTGGCGTATGCCACTAATTATAAGGCTGTTGTACGTGCTGGGCGTGTCGCTTTTGCCGCTTTACCTGCTGATTTGAGGCGACAGAAGCAGGAATTCGGCCTGTCGCATCGGATTGGGAAAATCACTTTGACGAAAAAGCTTTTAAAAAGCAGCCACAGAAGCGTGGCAGATTCGTTGCAAGTGACTAGTTTCGAGCTTTGGACGAATTGCACGAGGCTTTCTGCGAGCCGTTCTCATCGACTACGAACTGCACGAAATCCAACAAAAAATTCTTTAAATCACCATTCCACAGCTAAACTTTTCTTAGTTTAGCATCGCTCGTTGTTCGACTGCCAAACGGTATGAGAAAACTATACTTTGCACTCTTGACCCTCTTGCTGACTGCCACCTCTGCTCACGCACAAGTGGACCCTCAGTTCAGTATGTACATGTTTAACCGGACGGTGACTGCCCCGGCTTCTGTTGGTGCACGCGGTGCATTGAACATTACCGCTGTCGGCCGTTCGCAGTGGGTCGGCATTGACGGTCACCCAAATACCTTTACACTAAGTGCAGATGCGCCGATCGACGCGCTGCACGGTGGTTTGGGCGGCTTTTTCATGTACGATCAAATCGGTCCAATTTCTACAGTAGCCGGCAAGCTCGCTTACGCGTTTCGATTCGACTTCGGTGGCGAACGAGGCGAGGGCCCTGCTCTGCAACTCGGCGTCATGCCAGGCTTCTTTTTCAAGCAAATCGACGGCACGAACTTTCGCCCGCTTGAGTTCCAAGACCCGGTTATTCAGGATCTAATTGGCCAAACCGGCACTTCTACACAGTTCGACCTCGGTGCAGGTGTGTATTTCGATCTTCCGGACGACAAGATGTTCTTGGGTCTGACCGTCGACCACTTACTTGAGCCCCAATTGAATAACCTTAGTGGTTTGAATGGGAATTCCGAACAAACCCTGGAGAATTCAACCATTCCGCGGAGCCTTTCATTCTTGGGTGGCTACCGCATCGGGCGCGATGATGCGCCTGTAACGGTCACCCCCAGCACGCAGATTCGCCTGGGTGACCTCACCAACTTTAACACGATGCAAATCGACGCAAACGTTAACATTAACGTTGATCCGCTAGTCTTCGGTGTCTCTTATCGCGTAATGGACATTTCCGAAGTGATCGGTATCGTAGGTTTTAACGCTAACCAACGTCTGTTCATCGCTTACTCTTATGATTATCCTTTTGCTGCTCTGCGAGGCAGCACGAGTGGTTCTCATGAAATCATCCTCAGTTACACCTTCCCGTCCTTCGCACGCTTCTACCCGTATGATAGCGACGGTTTGGATCAACCCATCATCCGATAACTGGGCGTAGGCCTAGTTGATGTATAATTAACGCATACTTTCTGTCGTTATTTATACTGTCACACTTGCTTGCCTTCGATAAAAAACTAAATTTGTTACTCTCGCACCTTGTTGTTGTAAATCTGAAATCAAACGGTATGAAACGTGTTGCCTTCTTGAGCATAATCACAGCTCTCTTTCTGTCTGGTTGTGGTATGTTTGGCGGAAAAACTGGTCAGGGCGGTGAATTGACCGGAAACACCAAACGCATGAAATGGGATGATCCTATTCCTTTCGGCATGGTGACTATTCCTCCTGGTTCTTTCCACATGGGAAATAATGAGCAGGATGTTCCGCATTCACAAATCGCTCCTCAGCGTCAAATCACCATGAGTGCGTTCTACATGGACGACACCGAAATCTCGAACAACGAATATCGTCAGTTCGTACACAGCTTCCTGGACTTCGGTCAAGGCCTTGGTTCTGGTAAGTCTGTCATAGACGCTAAGAACACGAATGCTGATATCCTCTATCAAGAGATAAAGGATTCAACGATCGCGTTCATGATTCGCACGTATCCAAACCGATTCACCTCTCCTCAGGATGTTGATGAAATTGTGTATCCCGATACGCAGGTTTGGAACAAAGATTTCTCTTACGCTTACAATGAGCCGCTAGTCGAAAACTATTGGTGGCACCCCGCCTTCGATAACTACCCTGTTGTAGGTGTAAGCTGGTACAGTGCTCAAACGTTCGCCAACTGGCGTACACATCTCTATAACCAGTTCCGTAAGCAAAACGAACGTCCCGAGTTGCCCCGTTTCCGTCTGCCCACAGAAGCTGAGTGGGAGTACGCTGCACGCGGTGGCTTCGAGCACAAACAATACCCCTGGCGTGGACCCTACATGCGCAACTCACTCGGTTGCTTCCTCGCCAACTTCAAACCTGGCCGCGGTGACTACATTGGTGACAACTTTGAGTACACTTGCCCGATCAAGTCTTACTGGCCTAACGATTACGGTCTCTACTGCATGCCCGGCAATGTAGCCGAGTGGGTAGAAGACGACTTCGAAGAAACAGGCTACGCTTATGCTCACGATCTTAACCCGGTTTACCGTGACGCTAAGGGCCTGAACAACCGCCGAGTCATTCGCGGCGGCTCATGGAAGGACGTTGCGTACTTCTGCAGCGTTGGCAGCCGTACTTATGAGTACGTCGATAACAAAAAATCCTACATCGGTTTCCGTACTGTAGTTTCAGTCATCGGTCGCTCTGGCGCTGCTAATCGCTAATCCTTAATCCTTTTCTCACTAACTCCGTTTCTCACTTTTCAAACACATCCATTATGGCTAAGAAAAAAGAGTCAATTTTTGCGTCGAAGGGATGGAAAACAGGTATGAAATACCTGTATGGTTGGGGTGCTGCCCTGGTAATCCTTGGCGCCCTCTTCAAAATCCTTCACTTCCCCGGCGCTGCAATCATGCTTATCATTGGCATGGGTACAGAGACAGTCATTTTCTTCTTCTCTGCATTTGAGCCCCTGCCCGCTGAAGACAAGCACTGGGATTGGGACAAAGTGTATCCCCAGCTCCGTGAAGATGACGACGATTTCGATGATGACATCGATCTGGTAGAAGAAGGTCAAGGTTCAGGCGTTCTTGCCGCTGGCATCAACCAGCTCAACGAAGACCTGGCCAACAACCAGCTTCAACCCGAAATCTTTGAGCAACTGCATGAGTCTATCGAAGGCCTGAAAGTGAACGTCACTAATCTTGCTGATATCTCAGACGCAACTGTTGCTACTAACGAATTCAGCGACAAGCTCCGTACAGCTTCTACTAAGATTGATGAGCTCAACGATGGCTACGGTCAAACAGTTGAGACAATGGGTGCTTTCAGCAACTCAATTGATCAAGTGAAAGGCTACCAAGAGCAGATCGTGAACGTCACGAATAACCTCGAGTCGCTCAACTCTGTCTATGAGCTCGAATTGCAAGATGCTCAGAAGCACTTGAACTCAATCAACAAGTTCTACGGCAGCATCTCTGGTGTCATGGAGAACCTGCTTGACGCTTCTAAAGACACAGACTCACTGCGTCAGGAAGTTGGTCAGCTTGCTCAGAACATGCACGCGCTCAACAGCATCTACGGCAATATGCTTTCTGCCATGGCCTCTGGTGCCAAAGGTGGCAACGCGTAATTGCAGCACTGAATCAGACAGGGGTGTGCCCCTTTACACCCCTGTCATTTCTTTTCCTTTTCTTGATTATCCAACTCCACAAAAACACTAATTCTTATGGCGAGTGGTAAACTATCTCCCCGTCAAAAGATGATCAACATGATGTATCTGGTACTGACGGCCCTTCTGGCCCTCCAAGTCAGTGCAGAGATCATGGATGCCTTCCAGCAGATCGCGGATACGATGCGTGATTCTACTCAGCGTTTAGCGTCCAAGAATAAAAATCTTGGCGACAACATTGAGGCTACGATCATCAGTAATGCAGGTGGCGACCGAGAAGCTGCCGAAAAGACCAAAGACTGGAAGTATGTTGGTCTCATTAACGAAATTCGTTCGAAGACGAACCAGACCGTTGCTCAGGTTGAAAAGATCCGCGAGGGTCTGTTCTCTGACGAAGTTTCTGGTGTCAAAGACGATGATGATAAATACAAAGACTACGGCGCAGGCCTTCTGAAAAACCCTGGAGATACCGATAACAACTATCGCTATTGGATGGGTGAGGGCACCAGCGATACGGACAATGACGGTCGTGGTGCGGGCAAAGCCTTCGAGCTTCGAAAAGTTCTGCAAGACTATGTCAAATGGGCCAATGGTTTCGCAGCAGAACACTTCAAAGAAAAAGACAAATTTGAAGATATCGTTCGCGAGCCTAAAGATCGTCTTCCCGATGAGCCTGAATACCGTGAGGCACGCAGTCACACTTGGGAGTACAACTCTTTCCACGCTATGCCTGCTGTTGCAAACCTCGCAACGCTTGAAATGTATAAGCAGCAATTGCGCGTGATTGAATCTGACCTTCTGCAGGTCATTCGTTCTAAGCTGAACAAGTTTGAGTTCAAGATTGACTCGCTCATCGGTAAAGTTGCACCTAAGTCTACGGTTGTCTTCCCAGGTCTTTCTTACGAGGCTGAAGTTTTCGTAGCAGCAACTTCAACAGAGGCAATTCCCCAGTATTCTGGTCAGGTGCGCCAGCACCCCAAGAATCCCAACATGGGGCAAGTTAAAATTCCGATTGGAGATATTAACTTCGGTCAGAACTCCAAGATCACGCGTAAGTGGGCTGGTAATATTACTGTTACCAAAGCTGACGGAACTACCGATAACATTCCCGTCAACGGTGAATACGACATTCTGAAACTTGGTTATGTCATCCAGTCTGTTGCTGTAAACTCAGTTTATCGCAACTGTGCCAACGGTACTATGATTGACGTTCCAGCACTTTCTGCAAACGGTCTTTACAATCCGGTACTCTCCGCCAACGGTGGACACCGTGTTGTACCTAGCAAGAAGGATCCACGCAAAGTTCAACTGCTTCCTTTGGGTGGTGGCAGTAAGATGGTCGTGAATATTGCTTCCATGATTAACGGTAAAAAGGTTAACATTGATAAAGCAGTATTCGGCATCAAGAATCCACCAAAGCCGGATATCAACGTATTCGCAGACGGTAAGCCCGCCATCACTGGTGCTACAGTATCTGCAACTTCTAACGTGATTGTACAGGTTAAGCCGCAAGATGAGTTCTTGGCTCAGCTTCCACAAGATGCACGTTACCAAATTATCGGTGGTCCCATTGAAATGATTCGTGGTCTTGGTTCACGTCGTGCAGTAGCAAACGTGCCTACTTCACAAGTTGCCAACAAGCCAACGATCAAAGTGAACATGTCTTCTGCTCGTCCGCAACGCGGTGACCAGATTTACATCACCATCAAGGCGATTAACCGTATCAATTACATGAACAAGGCTTTCACGGAGCCGTTCTCAAAGCGTGAGTTGATTTACAGTTTCAACGTACGCTAAGCACCGTCGCTACTAGAACTAGCTTACGCTAGACGGCTTTGGATTACAAGGTGTGTAAATATCTGCTGGTAGGTTTTCTGCTGCAGGTGTTTGCACACCTTCTTTTTTTCCCCTGCCTCGCACAAGGCCCTATCGACGATCCGCCCCGACCGGATGATGTCTTTTGGTCTCGTCGCGTCAGAATTCGGATTGACCTCAATGAGAAGGTCAACAAACCGCTGCTGATGGAAGACACGCCTTTTGATTACCCGAACGACTACAGCTATGCCGTACCCGCGCAAAACATGGTACGCGCATTACTCACTGGCTATCGTGATCTTAAGTTCCCAGGCTACGACCCCGAAGATCTGGATGAGCAGATGAAATTCGAGGAGCTGGTCAAAGAGATTCGAGAGATCGAAGAACCTGCCACCGCCAATGCGCCCGTAGCTTCACCAGATCAAGAGGGGGGCTATCAGCAATTCAGTGGCGACGTTGTTGAAGAGGAGAATAGCGACGATGATCCTTTTCAATTTGACATGGGGGACTTTGATTTCGATATGGATGTCGAACTTGAAGAAGCCGGTGAGGTAGAAGCGCCGACCGGCGCGCAAAAAGCAGACCCACTTACGGCTGCCTATCTGCCGGATGATTTGGTCATCCCTTTTCAGACTGTTCTGACAATCATTGAGGACTGGCAATTCGACAAAAATAAATCTTCCATGTACTATGATGGGAAATACATCGTTTTAACATGGGTAGACCCGCTCGGACAACTTGGTCAGAAAGAGATGGTTGCATTCAACTACGAGGATGCGATGCCCCTTCTGGACCAAGTGTTGATCAAGAACCCGAACAACGATGCCGAATACAAAACGGCAAAAGAAGTTTTGGAGATGCGGCGTTTCAACGCTTTTATTTCCAGTGTATCGGGAGTTGTCGTCACTTCCATGACCGAAACGGCCTATCGTAAACAAAAACTTCTTAACTTTGAACATCACTTGTGGGAGTACTGAGTTTCTGCCTATCTTTACCCCGCGATACAAACCAACTTTAGCATTATGCGCCTCTTCTTAATTATTCTGTTCCTCGCACCCTTAGGGACTGCGTTCTGCCAAGGACCGCCCAATGATGCTCCCCGTGTCGATGACCACTTCTGGCGTCGCCGTGTCGAGATGTCGCTTGACCTCGACGAGAAGATGAACCGCCCGCTCAAAACAAAAGAGAACGACGGTGAAAAAAACTATACCTGGACTGAAGGCAATTCTGCTTTGCATTTCAAGAAAGGTCTCGTCTTTGGTCTCCTTTACCTGTATCGCAATGGCGATATTCAAGGCTACCGTACTGACACGCTTGACGCTCCGTACGAGTGGTCCGAGTTTGAAACTATGATCACGACTATTGACGAGGCCGCTGCTTCTGAGCCTGTACTTGAAGAACAAGGCGGTGAAGAGGCCAGCCCAATCGAAGATGAGTTTGACATGGGTGATTTCGACTTCGACATGGACGAAGAGCTTGAGTTCGATGAGGCAGTTGAACCCGTTGAACCCGCGGAAGATGTGGCAAGCGGCGTAGAGCAGCTTGAGCAGTGGGTGTTTGACTATGAACTCGAAAAGGAACTGCTCGTCATCGAAGATCGCATTTTCGACAAAAACAAGTCTGATATGTACTACGACATCAAGTACATTCAGATACGCGTACCGCGTACTTCGAGTAACCCGGTACTTGCCGGTAAAAAAGTAGTGACTTTCCATTACGATGAAGTTGAAGAGTATCTAGACAATATCAATTGGAAGAACCCGAACAACGATGCTGAGTATCGCTCCATGAAGGAGATCTTCGAAATGCGCCGCTTCAACAGCGTAGATTATGTGATCTCTGGTCGTGCCGTAAAGAGCATGGATGAGACGGCTTACCGTCGCAATCGCATGATCAACTTTGAGCACGCGCTTTGGGAATACTAAGCCTCATTTCAACGCTTAACTGTATATTGGCAACACCCGTCGGTGTTGCCAATTTTTTTGCCCATGTTCGGATCTTCCACACAATTTAGCGCGCTGTGCGTCGCTGCTGATCGCTCTGAAGCTGACAAGCTCTCACAGCAATTCACGGCCACACTCCCGGAGTACAACCTTCACGCGCTGACAGGTGTCGAGAACGGGTTACAGCACCTTGCGCGCATTCCGCATGACCAGCACATCGCGCTCATTGTGCTATCACACGAGGCAGTTGCGACCGCCGGTGCAGATGTTCTGCAGCGTTTTCAGCGCGCCTATCCCAGGGCTTATGTGATGTTGTATGGCACAGCAGGCGACTTGGATCTGGAGGGCTTAGAAGAAGCGATACACCGTCATATACGTGAGGAGTTAGAATCTGAGGCGTTCGCACATGTGCTGCAGGAAAGTGCGCGTCTGTACGAGCAGAACCATATTCTCGAGCTGAAGTCGCGTATTTTGGGGGAGCTCCACCGCGCATCTATGTCGCTTACTGGCGAGACGGATCTTCAGCAGTTGCTGCACAAATTAATGCGTATTGTGCTGGACAATTCGAATGCCAAAGACACGTATATCCTGCTCGGCGATTCGAATGGGGAGTTGAAAATCCGGGCCCACGGTCGGGAGGGCAATTATGAAACGGAACTCCTGGACCAAGTCATTAGCGACTTCAGTCCGGTGTGCCCGGGCATTGTCGACTATGTGAGCCAAAACCTGGAGAACGTCAATCTTTACGATGCGACTACGGATGACCTGTTTGGCTCGAACCCCTACATTCGCAAGAACCGGTGCCAGTCGGTAATGTGCACCCCGATGGTATATCAAGGCAAGGTATTGGGCTTGTTGTATCTGGAAAACAGCGAGATCAAAGGGGCTTTCAACACAGATAACCTGGAGTTTCTGAAGCTGCTTTCAGCGTCGTCTGCCATTGCGATTCAAAACGCAACTTCTTATGGTGAGCTGGAGCAGCGTGTGGACGAGCGTACCCGCGAGGTGCTGCAGCAAAAGCAAGAGATTGAACGGCAGCGTGATGAAATACGCGCGAAAAACAATGAGACGCTAGCCAGTCTGCGTTACGCCAGGCGCATACAGCAGGCCGTGTTGCCCGACCTACCGGCCATTTCGGAGGCGTTCCCAAGATCGTTCGTATACTACCGGCCGAAAGACATCGTAAGTGGTGACTTTTACTGGTTCACCCGGCGTTTAAGTAAGACGATTATTGCGGCTGCTGACTGCACGGGCCACGGTGTGCCGGGTGCGTTTATGACGATCATGGCCAACACCATCCTCAAGCAGGTGGTGGAACTGGAGGGCGTGTTCAACCCTGATGAAATCCTTTCGCAGCTGCACCTGCGCATTCGCGTGGCGCTCAAGCAGGGCGAAGACAACTCGGATACGCAGAACGATGGTCTGGACACGGCGTTATGTATGATTGACACCAAGCGCATGAAGCTGGCCTATGCTGGTGCGAATCGACCGTTGTTGCTGATTCGTAAGGGCGAAGCCTTTGAGTACAAACCAGAAAAGTATGGTGTCGGTGGCGATATGTTCGAGCACGAGGCGCGTCAGTATGCGGCAAACGAGCTGGAGTTGCAGGCCAAGGACACCATTTATATGTATTCCGACGGGTTCATCGACCAAATCGGCGAGGAAAGCGACAAACGCTATGGCCACCGTCGGTTCAAGGAGTTTTTGATGAGCATCCAAGAGCACGACATGGAGCACCAGCGGTTGCTACTGGAGGCGGAAATGCAACACTGGCAGGGCAACGTTCCGCAAATGGATGATATGCTTGTGATCGGTATTCGCTTCTAAGGAGGCTGGCTCAGCGCGTCCGGCGATCCTTCCACATATAGCGCCGGGTCAACACGCCCGCAGGTCCAATCAACAGCGTGTACACAGCCTGGATGGGCTGCAAGATCGGCAGCCATAGCAAAGTCTGCTTGCGTCCGTAGCGCCATGCACCGAGGCATAGCAGCGGGAGTTCGGCCAACAATTTCATCCCCCACGCCAGGCCGATGAGCCATAGTGGCAATTGCAGAAGCAGAACCAAAAGGCTATAGATAACCGGCAGGCTGCCACCCAACCAAGCAAGCGTCTGGCTGAAGACCGTCGCTGGGCTGGTATACGCATCAGCCTTGCTGACCCAGCGTAAGCGTTGGCGCCAAAAAGCGTGCAACGTTGGTTCTGCAGGGGTGCTGACCGTGGCCTTGGGTGCGTCGACAAACTGCACAGCTTGAGCCCCAAATTGGGCTGAAATCTTGTGCATGAGCAGCATGTCATCCCCGCTGGCCACCTCGCGTGCAGCGTTGTAGCCCTCCACGGTAGTGTAGGCGCTTTTTCGAAAACCAAAATTGGCCCCGTTGGCGAGGCTGGGCAAACCCATTCGGATGTGCCCGGCCGTCAGCGCCATCAGGCCCGAGAATTCCAACTGCTGCCATTGCGCAAATACACTGCTGCCGATCAGGCGAACGGGCGCGCACACAACTTGGGTCTGCGCTTCGAAGCTGCTGGCTATCGTCTTGATCCAGTCGCTGGGGTGGGTGCAGTCGGCGTCTGTGGTAAGGATGATGGCATCTTCAGGCTGTTGCAAAATCGCATAGGCCAGGGCGGCCTTTTTGCCGACGTATTCCTCAGGGAGCTGCAGCACCTGTGCAGGAAAAGGGCAAGCTTCCAGGGCAGTAGTGGCCAGGTGTCGGCTGTCGTCTGTCGAGTGGTCGTCGATAACGATCAGTTGTACGTCGGCTTTGGGCCAAACCTGTTGTTGGCACAAGCCGTCAATACACGCCCGAATGTTATCCGCTTCATTGCGCATGGGCACCAGCACCCGGACGGGGGCATCTGGTAGGCGATTTTGTGGCAAGGCCGGTCGACGTAGCGCAAATGCCGTGACGGTCCACAGATACAGGGCGTAGCAGGCGAGCGGAAGCAGCAGCCAGAGCATGCGCTTAAGCCTTGGCGGTGGCAGCTTCGGGCGTGGTGTCGGATGCCAGCCTCAGGTTGCGGCGCCCAAACAGCACCACCAGGCAACCCGCTGCAGCTGGCACCAGTACGTTCAGCACGAAGAGAACGAGCGTGGCTTCAAACGCCACTTGCGTACTGACCCCGAGCAAACCTGCCACAACGATCGCCAGCGATTCGCGGATGCCGAGCTCGGCAAAAGCAAAGCTGGGAATGAAGGTTTTGGCAGCGAAGACCAAAGCGGGTAATTGCAGTGCCGTGAGCCAGGCTAGTTCGGGCAGCAGCCATTTGATCAGCAGCGCATATTGCAGCGCAAACACCGTATACCGCAGTAGTGAGAGTGCAAGTAAGCGCGTGAGCGTTGGGCGGTCGTAGGGGCGCAGTTGAGAGAGGCGCTCGGCCCAGCTGGGGCGAATCTTGTACATGATGTGCCCGAGAACGCGCAGGCTGCGACGGCTGATTTGCGGTAGCAGCAATAGTGCGCCAATCATAGCGAGAGCGAGTATCGCCAAACCAAGTTGCCAGCGAACGGACAAGCTGAACGCGAGTGGCAGTGCGGCAAACAACCCACCCAGCAGCGTGGCCGGTAGTTGGCCCAGACGGGATGAAAATGTTGCACTGGCGGCTTCCAGGCGGTGTGTGGGAGCGAAGCCGATCACCCGTCCGGCGTAGTCGCCAAGGCGGTTGGGGGTCATAAAGCCGCTGGCCTGGCCAACGAGCACATGCCCAAGCGCCGCCCCGAGTTTCGGGCGCACCGCCGGGCGCAGCAGCTGGCGCCACTTAATGGCTTCCAGCAGATAGTTGAGCGGCAACAGCAGCAGCGCCAGAATCAGCCACGCATTTTGCGTGAGCAAACTGGCATCAGCGAAGAGCGTCGCGCTGGGTAGCTCGTGCCAGACCAGCACCAGCAGCCCCGCCGACAGTAGCAGCCGGAATGCCATCCGCCAGTAGCGTGACCCGTTCGAGAATCGTGCGTGCAAAGCCTGAAGCATAAACAGGCTCTAAGATAGGACTTAGGTAGGCGATTGCCTACCGCTGGATGTGACTTTAACGCATTTCTCGCCCAAAACAGGATATCCACAGACTTGTAAACACCCGAAGGGTGTGCATTTGAACAAAACCCGCCCGTATTGCCGTTCTGATAGCTAAAGATTCTGCTTATTGATGC
Organism: uncultured Bacteroidia bacterium; assembly: GCA_964611815.1. Classification (GTDB taxonomy): domain Bacteria; phylum Bacteroidota; class Bacteroidia; order J057; family CAZTEZ01; genus CAZTEZ01. The sequence goes on from CAZTEZ010000046.1 coordinate 13,121, forward strand.
TTAGATTTGTATAGGGCTGGTAGGCTGCCTGCTGAGCACGTTTGGTTAGTGTAACCAATCGATGCCTCCAACGCGTTGAGCAACCAGTTACAAGTATCTGCTGCCGATGAAGTTAACCCAATCCTTACGCCTGGCACTACCGCTGTCGATGCTCTTTGTTCTCATCGGCATCGGAGGTGCGGTATTCTTTGGCTGGCATCTCAATCGCCAGTCGGAAGAGAAGTTCGCTGCCCAGGTGGAGCCCTCGCTGGAAGCGCTCGATAAAACGCAGGCGATCGTCGACGCGTACGTACTTCGCGCCCGTACGGCGTTCGAAAACACGCTCATCCGGCGCATGGGGCCCGATATTCAAAAGCTCCCCAAGCCACAAATCAGCAACGACCTGCGCCACTACGTCGGCCAAATCAACGAGCAACTCATCGCTGCCAAGCCGGGTTTGGAGGGCGATGTCAAGCTGTTGCGTTCGGACCTCAATGACCTCGCCGACGCGCTCAACGAGTTCGAGACGTACGTGAACAACATCGAAGGCGATGTGAAATCGAAAGCCGCTCGCGACAAGCTCGAACTGACGATGCTCAAGGCGATTTCGTCTTACAACGAGCGCATACCTTCAAAATATCAGGCAGTGGGTGAGGACATCGCCATGGTGCGCGAAAAGATTCGCGCAGTCGCCCTCGAAAAACGCGAAGACATCGCCGGCAACCAGCAGTTGGCGTTCATTTTTCTGGTGGGCGGTCTTGGTCTGGGTTTGATTGCGTTGGCGCTCAACTATGTGCTGATCAGCAAAAAGATTCACGGCCCAATGAACCGCCTGATGGGCCGCATGAAAACCCGCCAGCCCATTCGCGTGGAGCAGAACGAAGTCGGCAGCATCGCCTCGTATCTGAACCGCCTGCACCTCGAACAAAAGACCACCGAACAGACGGTCGAGAAGTTCTCCAAAGGGGCTTTCCGCGACGAAATCGACCAGGATGCCATGCCAGAGCGCGTCGTGACGGGCTTCCTGGGCATTCGCAACCGCATGCGCGATCTCGAAGAAGAGATTCGCAAGCAGGAAGAAAAAGGGCGCGAGCTCAGCAGCCAACTCGAGTCGGCTAAGCGTCAGCTCGAAGAGCGCAAAGCGCAGCTCGAAAAAGCCCGCGAAAACCGCCGCGAAGGTGGCTTGGTGCTTGAATTGGATGCCTCTGGCAAAATCACGTTTGGCAACGCCGACTTCCTGAAGGCCAGCGGCTACACCCGCAGCGACCTCGAGGGCATGACGCTAAAGCAGCTGAAATCCAGCGCGACACCCGAGCAGCAGCTCGAGACCGTGCTGACGAACTTGAAATCTGGCAAAGGTTGGTCGGGTGAGCTGAGTTTGAGCAAGAAATCCGGCGGCGAGCTGCCCGTATTCGC
>CAZTEZ010000047.1:0-14323 GCA_964611815.1 uncultured Bacteroidia bacterium
GGCGGGGGCGGTGCCGATTCGGGCATCCCCACGCACGTCGAGCGTGGCTTGGGGGGTGGCGGTTGCATCGCCAATCACGACACCTTGCTGGGCGAAAGCCCAAGAGGTGATCAATGATGCGGCTAAAAAGAGCAGAGCAGGAGATAGCAGGGTATGCATCGGAGCAGTATTTAGGTAACTATGGCGGGTTATTAACCTAACGGTCGTTAGGTGTTATTGATTTCTTAACATCGAAAAGAGCAGTTGAAGGTTGAATGGTCGGCTAGGCAAGGTTGATCGTAGTTGATTTAGAGAGGAAGAGGTAATGGCACCGCCTTCTGACGGAGAACAGGCGGCGTTGGTTTTATCGGATAACGGTAATCGACCCGTTCTGAGTGATTTTCTCACCGTTTTTAGCATTGACACCATCCAGCATGTAGACATACACACCTTCGGGTACGACAGCGCCTTCATACGTGCCGTCCCATTCAGCTTCTGCGCCTTCACCGCCTTCGAAACGTTGCTCGAAGATTTTCTGGCCCCAGCGATTGAAGACAGAGAAGTTGACGTACTCCATGTTCTCAATCGAGAAATAGTACGTGTCGTTGAGCTGATCGCCACTTCCAGGTGTGAAGGCTGTGGGCAGGAAGAGCGGTACGACCGGCAACACTTTGATTTCGCGGTCACCAGTAGCAAAGCAGTTCGGTGCATCGCGGCGCACAAGCGTCAGCGAAACATCGTAGCGACCGGGGCGGTCGTAGACATACTGCGGCTGCTCGGTGAGCGCAGAGCCACCGTCGCCAAACTGCCAGTTGTACAGCAAGTTGGGCTGGTTAGCGAAAAATTGCACGGTGTCGCCCACGCGGATGGGCGGTTCTTCAACGGCCGGGAAGTCGGGCAGCCAGCTGAAATCAGAGGCTTCCGGATTCACCAGTGCGCCCGCATAATAAGACTGAGAGGCATCGCCCTCGAACGTCAACGGCGCGGTGTAGATGACGGGAGTCGCGTTTTGGTTGGGCAACACGCGCCACTCGTTGGCGGGGTTGTCGAAGTAAGCGACAGAGTCGAGCCAAGGGTCGTCGGCTTGGCTCATCAGAAACTGAGCCGTGAAATTATCGGCGTTACCACTGGAGGTGTCTGTGATCTCCCAGTGGTAGTTCGGATTGATCTGACAAATAACTGAATCGGCAGGATCGTCAGAGGTAGGCGGGAAAATCGAAGGCTCTGCATCTAGGCGAACGCCATAGCTGAAACCGTTGTCGGCCAGGGCGTTTTGCGGAGAAAGCAGCAGATCGCGACGAGAACCGGAGATGCCCTCAGCACCTACCGGGAAAAGATAGTCGGCATTGGCAGGGGTCATGGCGCGACTCAAAAAGCCAGTGGGTTGGCTCGAAACCCAACCGCCGGCTTCATCCAATGCATCCGGAGTATTATTAGTGACGTACATTTTGCTGGTTTGCGTACGCAGCTCGCAATCGTTCAGGGTCAGATCGCCTGCCCGAACATCCACAAACTGCGTCTTAGTAATGCCAGTGCCATTCACCAGAGCGAGTTCGCCTTCGACGACGACCTCGTCATTGCCGTCAATAATTTGCGTGCCGCCGTCAAGCGTCACCAAACCCCCAACGCCAGCAAACACCAGTTGAGCGTTGGTTTGGTTGCGCAAGTCGTTTTGGATTTGCAGGTCGGTGCCCGCTTCAAGTGTGTAAGTAGGGTTGCCCGCAGCAGTAAAATCACCATCGACATTGACAATGGCAGCTTGCTCAACATCAATGGCGTGTGTGCCAGCGTTGCTAACATCGCCAACCACACGTACGTCTGTGGCAACTAGCATGTCTGTGCCGACAACACGCATTTGAGCGTTGCCAACACCTGCGGAAAGCACAAGGGCTGCCAAAAGGCAGCTGAATTTGAGTAGAGATATTTTCATTACGACTTACGCAATAGAAAGGATGTCTTACTAATTAAAGAAACAACGGGCTTGCAAACAACTTTAAAGCGTCGGAATCGAGTTTAAACTTATATAAACGGTGTTTTTCATACCATTGGTCAGACAAAACGTGTCCAACGCGAGGCTAACGAACGTTAAGGTTCCATTGCCAATAAAACCGACTCATTCATAAACGAACTGGTCTGCATCTGCGTTGAAGTGCTGCAACATCTGCGCGTTCGTTTCAACCACAATAACGCTAAATTGCTCTCTACCGCGACGTCCACCGCATCATGCTCACTCATCTCCATCAGCGTCTCCAGGCAGTCGCACGACCTTTACTGTTCGTGGCACTGTTGGCGATATGCGGCTGCCTGAATAGCTGCGGGTTGTTGCCAGACGAGCCTCCTGGCCCGAGTTGGGAGGCCACGTATGTGGCCCCCGTCTTGCAGGGCGAGCTGCAACCGAGCGACCTGTTCGATCTCGCAGGCCTGAACTACACCGTGGAGCTGACGCCTGAGACCCTGGAGTTGCCCTACGGCACTTATGCAGGGCTGCCGCCTTTGGCGATCGATAGCCTGGGGCCGTTCTCTTATGGCGAAGACGAGCGGTTTACGGAAGTCCGTTTTCAGGAGGCGGTGGTCCGCGTGACGCTCGAGAACCAGCTGCCGTTTGAAATCGGGACGGGTAGCGTGCTGAGCGTCGATAATCCCGACGGCACGAATATCCTTCAAACCACGCTTCCCAGTCCGCTTTTGCCTGGTGGGACGTATTCAGCAGAGGTGCCCGCCAACACCCCCTACCTGCAGGAAAATCTGACACTGAGCTTCTTCAATTTTTCGACCACCGGCACGCCCGACACGTTTGAGTTGACACCGCTGACGAAAGTTGACATCACTTTCGAGCTGCTGGATTACACTCTGGAACGCATTTTCCTGAAGCCCGGGCCCGAGTTCACGCTGGCCTTCGACACCGATTTTGCCTTTGAGACGCAAGGTATTCCGCAAGAAGTGCTCGATGCGCGTTTCACGCTGCTGGCCGAGAACTACTACCCGCTGCGAGCCAATACTCAAGTGTATCTCGTGGATAGCCTTAACCGTGAAATTGACTCACTGTTTACACGAGCTGTAGATATCCCAGCGGCGCAAACAGATGGGCAGGGCAATCTTATTGCCTCGCGCAGCGCGCGCGACAGCATCCGCCTGGCACCACGCCAGCTTTCTGAACTCCTGAAAACCAACCGCTTGCGCGGTGAGGCGCGCTTTCAAGTGCCACCCAGCAGTGCCGAAGCACTTGAGCTGGATGCCACGCGTGCCATCGGCCTGCAACTCATTGGCGATTTCAAACTGAGGGTCTCCACGCGATGAAATCACCTTCAGTCAAGTGGCTCGTGCAGACGCTGTTTGTGTGCTGTGCACTGACGCTCCCCTGGCAGTGTGCGCAGTCACAGGGGCAGTTTCTGTTATCCGAAATGGCACCCCATGATGTCGCGTTGCTTGGCACCCAGCCCGCACGGGTGGCACCAGGTCAGCAGCGCTGGCGCATTGGCGCGGTGGCGGATTTTTGGCAGGCGTCTACGATGTTCAATTCCAGAGAGTTGCAGCAGCTGGTGTACGACGACGTGCACTACGATGAAGCCGAAGTCGACGTGCTGATCGAACGTGCGAATCCGGGCAACAACCATGTTGGACTTGGATTCAGCCTGGCGCCGCTGCACCTGGCCTGGCAGCCCAAACCCGACGAAGATTGGCTGCTAAGTTTCAGCTGGCAAGAGCGCGCCGGCGCGCACATACGCTACAAACGCGAGTTGTTGGAACTGGTTTTGAGGGGCAACGCCGAGTTTCTAGGCGAAGAGCTGTCGGTGGGGCCGCTGCAAGCTTCCGCGTTGTATTTAAGGAGCTTCAATGTGGGCTGGCACTGGCGCGCGTTTGAGCGACTGGGTAGTTTGGGCAGCCTCGATATCGCCATTCGTCCGGGCTTTCATCTGGGCGTATTTGGTGCCAACAGCCAAAATGCCCGCGCCGATTTCAGCTTTGCGCCCGATGCCAGTCGCATTGCGGTCGACTTTGACTACCGCCTGGAATTCAGCGACCCGGCTGACTTTCGCCTTCCCAGTGCGCATGGCTATGGCGCTGGCGTCGACCTGGGCGCCAACTGGAGTTTCCCACGCGGTACTCAGCTGCAACTGAACCTCTTGGACATGGGCGGGCTGTTTTTCAGCAAAAATGTCCGTGGTTACGAGCAAACCGGCTTGAAGGAATTCAGTGGCCTGGATTTCAACACCATCTTTGACCCGGAAACCACAGAAATCATCGACAACCCCGACTTCGACACAGACACCCTAACGAGCGGGTTGAGCCCGGACGCCTCCGACCTGCGTTTCAGTATGCCCCTGCCCATGCGCCTACACCTGGGTTTTAGCCAGCGGGTGCAGACGGGCGCTACCGACTGGCGGTTTTCGCGCTTTGCGGCGCACTACACCCAGGGGTTTGTCGAAAGCGCGTGGAGCACCCGGCGCCCGCAACTCACGCTCGTATATAGTCAGGACTTCACCCGCTGGCTCACCGGTGGCGTGCAGCTCAGTTTTGGTGGCATGAACAGCGTGGGCGGGGGCATCGGGCTCAGCGGGCATTGGGGACCGGCAGCTGTGCATCTGATGCTGCCGAACTTGTCAGGGGTATTCCGAACGGATGTCGCGACGGGTTTTGCGACGCAACTGGGCGCGACCGTCGCGTGGTGAGTCAGGCTGAGGCATCTTTAGGGGCGTTCAGGCGCGTTGTAAATCCGCGTCAGTCATGAACTCGAGCGGGTCGAAATCATACACCTCACGGATGGTCTCGCGCGTGAGCACCGCTTTAGGCGGGCCGTCGGCGTGCACCCGGCCTTTGTTCAGCATCAACACGCGGTCAGCGTAGCGCCGGGCGAGCTCCAGATCGTGCAGTACGACGATCACGCACACCCCCTGGCCGGCCAGTTCGCGGGCTTTGGCCAGCAATTGGTGTTTGTACTTGAGATCCAGACTCGCCACCGGTTCGTCTAGCAGCAGCAGTTTGTCATCGCCCGCAGATAGCGGCATCAGCTGTGTCAGGATGCGCGAGAAGTGCGTACGCTGCTGCTCACCACCACTCAGGGTCAGGTAATTGCGCTTGGCCAGGTGGGCAATACCGGCCGCCTGCATGGCGTCATTGATGATCTGCTCGTCGGCCTCAGAACGCGCATGCGGCGAGCGCCCCAGCGCCACGACCTCTTCTACTTTGAACGGAAAACTGAGTGTTGAATGCTGCGGAAGCACGGCCCGCTGCTTGGCCAACTCGTAGAGTGGCCAGTCATTAATCGGCCGCCCGTTCAGTTGTATGCTGCCTGTGGGTTCGGTCAATTGGCTCGACAGGCATTTCAGTAGCGTCGACTTCCCCGCCCCGTTCGGACCCAGCAGCGCAAGCACTTCGCCAGCGTGTACTGAGAAGCTAACATCCTGCAGAATCTTCGCCTTGCCCAGCTGCACGCCAAGTTGCTTCACTTCGATCATAGCAACTGGAGTTTACGTTGGCGCAGCAGCAACCAGATGAAAAACGGCGCACCGATGGCAGAGGTAATCACCCCAATCGGGATCTCCTCGACGGTAATGGAACGTGACAGCAGGTCAGCATAGACCAGCAGATTGGCCCCAAGCAGCGCACTGGCTGGCAGCAGTTGCTTCAGATTAGGGCCATCAGTCAGGCGAAGGAGGTGCGGGACGACGAGTCCCACGAAACCAATGATGCCGAAAAAGGCAACGGAAACGCCAACGGCGAGCGTGACGAGGATGACCACGAAAATCTTGGTGCGCTGCACGCGAATACCGAGGTGCCGCGCTTCGGCCTCGCCAAGCAGTAGCAAGTTTAAGGGTTTGGAGAGGGCGAGCAGGCTGATGATGGACCCGCTGATGGTCAGGATGATAATCAGCAGCGCGTCCCAATTCGCTTGTTTGAGGCTGCCCAGCGACCAGAACGTGATGCTGCGCACTTCGGCGTCTGATGCAATCGTGAGCAGAAAACCGACCACCGAAAACACCAGCGCCTGTATGGCGATGCCGGCCAGTAAGAGTGTGGCCGTCTGGGTGTTACCACGGTGGCTGGCGATTTTGAAAACGAGGACAGCCGTGAGCACGGCGCCAATGAAGGCCACGATTGGCAGCAGAAACTGCCCGAAACTTTTGTAGAAGACCGGAAAGAGCGTCGTGCCCAGCACGATAATGATCACCGCACCTAGCGTCCCGCCTGCACTGATACCCACGAGCCCCGGCTCAGCCAGCGGGTTACGGAACAAGCTCTGCAGCGCCGCCCCCGACACCGCCAGTGCTGCCCCAACAAACACGGCTGCGAGCACACGTGGCAGCCTGACATTCAGCACAATATATTGTTTCACCTCGCTTGTGCCACTGCCGATGCCCACCAGATCGCCGAGCGCGGCCAGCACCTCGCGCACCGGCATCCAGCTGCTGCCCACCGCCACACCCAGCAGCACGCCAAGCACCAGCACGGCCGTTTGGAACGGCAAGCTGGTTGGGCGCAGGCTGTGGCGGAGGTTCATTTCAGTGGAAGAGAAGGTGAGGTCTGCACGTCAATTAGTACGCGTGCTCAAGACGCAGGTTCATGAAAAGCCTTGTATAGCTTTTCAAGGGTTTGCCCGGTGTGGGCACCCAAGCCGAAAAAGACTGGCGATGGCAGCGCAACGACCTTGCCATTCTTGGCGGCTTTGGTCTGGCCGAGGATTTTGTGATCTTTCAATCCGTCTACACCACCGACTGCCTCTAAAGTACTCTCAGGCAGTAAGATATAGTCTGGGTCTGAAGCAATCACCGCCTCGCTCGTGATCGATTTGTGGCCCTCGAAGTCCAGTGCTGGTGTGGCACCGGCCCCGGCGACCAATGCATGCGGTGCAGTGCCACTGCCCACCAGAAACAGGCGATCTAGTCCGCCTCTGTCGTAGAAGGTAAGGACCCGTGGCTTGTTTGCCGCAGATTCGCCCATTTGCTGCACCTCAGTTATTTTGGCGCCAACCTCATCAGAAAGCGCTTTGGCCTGATCGCCTTGGCCGATGGCTTCACCGACCGCCAGAATCACCTCGGGTACCTTGTTCAGCTCAAGCGTCGGTTCGATAAGTACTGTTTTGACGCCAGCTTCCTTTACCTGCTCAATGGCTGTGGCGGGGCCGGTTTCGGGTGAAATCAGCAGCAAGCTGGGCTCGTAGCTCAAGAGCTTTTCGGCATCCAGCATTCGGTGGTAGCCCACTTTCGGGAGCTTCTCAGCAGCTTCGGGGTATTTGCTGCTTTCGTCGGTCGCGGCGATTTCATCCTCGGCTTCAAGCGCGAAGACGATCTCCGTAATCGTCGGGTGCAGCGTAATGATCTTGCCGCTGTTGCCCGCAGTTGCTGCTTGTTCGCCATCAGCAGCTTCCGTTGAATTCTGATCGCCAGAACCGCCACATGCCGTCATCAGCAGTGCGATCAGTATGCCTAGTACAGTCGTACGAAATGTCATCATTGTATGCGTTTGCATAAGAAACTGGGGTGGCCTTTCACGCCCTGGTCGTTCAAAAAGCCGGTGAATTTGAGTTTGTAGAGCGCGTTTTCTTCCGTCCGGATGATGTAGTAGCGGTCATCACGCATGACGAAGCCCAGGTCGAAGTCAAAACGCTTCCAATCGAAGCCGATGTTGTTGGCCTCCATGTCCCACTGCTCGCTCAGCCAGTCGTGGTGTTCAGCTTCGGCGTATGGGATAGCGTCAAATTGCTCATCCACAACTTCCAGAGCCTGAACGCCTTGCCAGCGGTGCGTCAGTGCGCCGGTCACACTGTAATACTTGAACGGATCGCCCTCCGGTAGCGTGTCATAGCTGTGCATGTAACGCGTAAACAACAGGTCCCACTCTGGTGGCGCGGCGTCTACTACGCCGTTTTCGAAATGCCAATAGGTGGCGGTGTTATTATCTGGCAGCGGAATTAGGACAGTTGTACCAGAGCGCTCCTCAGGTAGCGCGAGTTCGATTTCATAGCCTGCATCGCTTACGGCTATCACCTGCAATTTAAAATAGCGCTGTGGGTCATCATCGTGATAAATCTTGCCGCGATCGACGAGGTAAACCGGTGAGGGTAAGCCTGATAGATTGATGATGCCGGAATCCGGATCCAGGTGGCCGATGTCAGGCAGCACGTCAACTGACTCGGGGTCGATAGTTGCTTTCATGTCAGAATCCACCTGGGCAGCTTGCATAACCTTCGCGCCATTCATCCAGATCTGTGGCTGGCTAAGGTCATTGACAAACGCCAAATCCCAGGTACTGACATCGACAACCGTCTGCTCGCCAGTCGCCAGGTCGAAGTAGATTTGTGCGTCGTAATCGCGTCCCATGGCTACTTCTGCAAAGCTTTCCTCGGGTGCTTCAGGCAAATCCCACGGCTCCTCTTCAGGCAGGCAGCCGGTGAGGCTCAGCAGTACAAACGCGAATAGAAAATGATATTTGTTCATGCGTACTAATAGTTAAAGCTGAGTTTCGCGAAATAGGAACGCCCGGTTGCTACGGCCATATTGCCGCCTCCGCTGTGGGCACCGCCGGTGGCCATAGCATTGATATTTTGCACATCAGCAAGGTTTCGAACGCCTAAATCCAAGCGCAATCGGTTTTGCCAAACGCTCCTGGAGAGCGTCAGATCGACGGTGTGAAAGTCTTCGATGAAGCCTTCTTGCAGGGTGTTTTCATCCGTCTGGATAAACTGCGGCACGCGGCCATTGTACTTGTAGAACACACTGACCTGTGTTTCTAGTACGGGTATCCTATACTGAACGGTCGCCCTTGCCTCCGGCGAAAAGCTAACCTGTGGCGCACTGCTCACCGTCAGTTGGTTTGAAAAGCCATTGTAGGTACCGCCAAGCTGTACGTGAAGGCGCTCGTGCCTGATAGTGGCTTCCAGTCTGCTGCCAAAGGTTTGGCGATTGCCGACGTTCGTGTAAGTGAAAAGCAATGTCTCAGGGTCGACCATCGCGAGGGTGATCAGGTTGTCGACGTTGTTGTAGAAGCCGTGCAGCCCCAGCTGGAACACCGCGTTTTTCAGGAGCTTAAGGTACTGCAGTGAGCCGTTGAAACTGTGTGAGGTCTCTGCCAACAGGTCGCTATTACCACGAATATTGTGATTGATATCGACGAAGAAAAGGTACTGCTCACGCAAAGAAGGCGCACGGAAACCACGCGCGTAGGACGCCCGTACTACCCAATCTGGGTGGAACTTATACTTGATGTGAAACGCGGGCGCAATCGGCATGTCGTAGGCCGTGTTGTAGCCCCAGCGCACCCCGACTCGCATGTCCAGCCCACGCGTGGGCGTGTATTCGAAATTGCCGAAGCCGGCGTAATCGCCCTGGGTTTGATTGCCCGCATCAATGCGGTCGCCTTGGCTAGTCTCGAAGCTGGTCTCGTAGCCGAGCTGCAACTTGAAGGGCTTACCCGCTGGCAACCAGGCGGCTGTGCCACGCGAGAGGAACAGATCGAAGCGGGTGGTGTCTTGGTCGGTGGGATCGGGCGTCAGGTTTTGTTCGAGCGTGTTTAGGTCTTTGCGGTAGGTGTTTTTCAGACGGTGGAAAATCTTGTAGCTCGCCACACCATCGAGTTGCCAGTTGCCCAATCGAAATGCAGCTTGCAACTCATTATCGAGGCGGCGGGTGCGGTAATAGTCGTCGAACGCGTAGATGCTAAAGGGGTTACGGATGGGCGCGCCGAAGTTCGAGATCGTTTCGTCGAAGCCATTGCCCCGGTACAGCAGCCGGCCCTTTTTGAGGTGCAGGCCGTACATCAGGCTGGCGAAGACTTGCTCGCGCGGGTTCCATTGATCACCTCGCTCAGCCTCGTAATTGTCTGGTGACCAGCCACCAAAAAAGTTGCGCCCACCACTCAGGCGCAGGCTGTGTTTACCTTTGCGCACGCCCAGGTAGCCGTCGACGTTCGCGTGGCCGATGTTTTCGGTGTAAGCTGAGACCCCCACATCAATCGGGTCTTGCTGGTTCTTTTTGGTAATCAGGTTGATAACGCCGCCGAGTGCATCGGCGCCGTAGTTCACGGCCATTGGCCCTTCTATGATTTCGACACGCTCAATATCGTTCAAGTTCAGCTGTCCTAAATCAATATTGCCTCCCTGCCTGCCGACAACTGGCACGCCATCGACGAGCACCTTAACGTTCTCGCCACCAAGGCCTTGCATGTTCATCACACTACCGAGGATGTTGTCCTGCGATATGCGGATGTTGAGCTCTTGCGTCAGCAAATCGCGCGCCGTGACGGCCGCCATGGCGTCAATGCGCTGGCGGTCAATCACGCGAATATTGTGAATGGCCTGGTCGGCACGAATGCCGTCCATTTGACCGGTGACGACCAACGGGTCGGTCGCCAGGCCGTTGGCTTGTAGCTTGATCGTTAGTTCTTCGTTCAGCTTGAGCGTGTCCGTAAAAGGGGAGAAACCAAGCATCTGCACCTGAACCAGGCAGGTCTGTCCTGCGAACGCGAACTGCGCGGTGCCTTCAGCGCTCGTAAGTTGGGCGCTAGTACGGGTGTCCTGGCCGAGCGGTTTGATAAGCACGCTGGCATCCGAAAGCGTTGTCGTATCGCCGTCCTGCACGCCAAGCACGCGCACCAACTGCGCATCCAACAGGAGCGGCAGGCAACAAACGAGGCAAAGTAGACAACAGGCGCGCATGGTTTTCTAGAGGATTAGCTTGAGTGTAAACAAGTGTTAAAAATACCCCCGGCTAGGGACTAGCCTTTACCGGGGGATTTCGACCTCAAAATGAATCTTGAAGGTGCAAACTCACAGTACAATATCAGTTAGCGGATGCTGAGGCGTTGCGTCAAGCGCTGGCCGTCAGCTTCCAGGGTAAGGATGTACAGACCCGTGTTCAACTCACTGACATCCAGGCGCTGCGCACCAAAGCCGTTCGCATTCAGCGTGTGACGCTGAACGACGCGACCGCTCAGGTCAGTAATCATAACGTTAGCGGGACCAGAGATGCCGTCAAGCATCAGGTTGACATGGTCAGTCGCTGGGTTCGGATAGACGCCTAGTACGGCCGTACCAGCCTCAGGGCGACTGCTCGTTTGCAATTCCGTTTTATCGAACGTAAACGCACCGGCGCTGCTACCAGTAAAGGCTGTGAAGACCAGTTTCCAGTAGCTTGCATCGTTGGCGCGAATGAAATAGACCAGCGAATCTTCCAGTTGGAAGCTGGCAGAGGCCATATCGAAGCTTTTCCAGTCGCTGCCAATCACGTCAATGTCCTCAGAGTACGTTGCGATCTGGTAGTCCTCGTAAGTCGCAGGGTCAACGCCTTCCACTTGAGCAACCTGCACACCAGCGTTCGAGAGCACACCACTCACACCATAGTACACGATGCCGCCAGGGCCGGTGTTGATGCCAGTCGTGTATTGCGTGAACAGCAGGTCCCAGATCGTGGCGGGCTCACGGTCAAGTGCGCCGTTTGCGAAGCTGTAGTAGGCGAAATTCTTGCCACTGTAGTCTGCTACATCAATGGTTTCTGTGGTTTCGTTCGACCCATCGAGGTTAGCGAACGTGAACTCGTAAATGCCAGCAGCGCGCTCGTCGATCATCAGTTTGTAGTAATCGCCGGCAACATCTTGCACAACAAATACACGGCTGGCCGTGATGGTGTGCGTCTGCAAGTCATAATCGCCCCAGCCTACATCTGAAAACTCAGACGTATCAGCAGGTGCGTTCAAAGCGCCGGAAAGCCAAGTGGTGCTGCTGTTATAGTACTCGTTGGCATCCGTCAATTGGCCAGTGGTGTCCACAGTAGCAAAGTCTGCCGGATCCTCGCTGACTACCCATACGCTGGCACCAGCAGAGGTGTTCACGCGGATAGCGGAGGTTTGATTGATACTGAAAGCGAGGTCATAGTTCGCACGTGTTGCCGAACCAGCCTCACCGTCAGTTAGCGAATAATAGATGTCATTCGCGTAACCAGCGCCGGTGGTGACCGTTACGCTTTCTTGCGCAGTTGCAAAGCCAAAGGCCAGGCAAAACGTCATCAGGAAAGTAAAAAACTTGTTCATGGTGAATGGGGAAAAATCAGGTGAAAGTCTGATTTTGAGGTCGGTCGATTGGTCGAATAGTCGGTTGGTCGAAATGAAAGCGAGAATCTAGTTGAGAGCTGAAGATTTAATGTCAGCGATTATCGCCCGCCAGCCTTCCAGCTCTTTGCGGCCGGGCTTGCGCTCGCCGAAGAACTGCACGATCTGCGTGCCGTCTTTGTCGTAAACTTCCACTGCGCTGACGATGCCGTCATCGGTGGGCTTTTCGGTGACCCAGATCTCGTGGATGCCCTTCTCGTCGATGTGCAGATTAAAGCCAGGGTCCATAATGTTGTACCAGTCGCCGTGCTCCATCAGCTTTTTAATAGGGCCGGTGTGGATCTCTAGGCAGCCGGGGTTGCCCGCAAAGACCATGATTGAAACGTCGTTTTCGACGGCCAGCTGCAGCGCGGTGCGGTGCGCATCTTTGGGCACACGCCACGCGAACTCGCCCTCGGCGATCTCGAGCGCCTGCACGCGGTCCACCTTGTGCTTGCGCAGCATGTGGAAGAACTGGTGCGTGTTCGTCATGTTGCGCCACTCTTCAAGCAGAGCTTCTTTGTCGACTTCAGGCTGCTCTTCAGCAGCAGGGGCCTCAGCAGGCTTCACTTCAGGCGCGACTTGCGCATCGGCTTTGAAGCTGCTGACGATGTCTTCGAAGACGCCAACCTTATCTTTGTCGCGCAGGTAAATCTTGTGGATGGCCGTGCCCTGGTGGTCGAAAAACTGGAGGCTGCGCTGCATCTTGCCACGCATCTCTTTCTCGACGGCAAACGCAGACGACCAGGCGTGCATGAACAGACGGAGGTCGATTTCAGGGCCAACGACCTGGCCAATGCTGGGGCCGCCGTGGCTGAAGAACTCCGGTGTATTGTAGGGGCCGTTCTTTTCGATCACGACACTGTGGTTACGCGTCAGGGCCATGGTTTTGCCGAGCTCCGGTACGCGTTTGAGTTGGGCTTCGAAGTCGTCGTTCAGGCGGGTCACGCCATTGCCGAGATCGGTGGCCAAGAGTTCGGCCTCGCTGGCGTTCAGGCGCTCAACTGCATCGCGGATGCGGAGCTTGGGTTCGTCGGCCAGCAGGGCTTGCCAGCGTGATTTTAGGTCGGTTTTCGTTGCAGTAGACATGGCAAACAAATTTTGAGGTCAGCGTTTGTGTGAAGTCAATTGGGTCGAGCGTCGATGCTGACAGGCATAGAAGGCTACCAGCAGTCAACAGCACCAATTTAGAATTTAAACTAGACTTAGTCCAAATAGCTAGGTCAAGTTTTTTAGCCTTCTTCCGCTTTTTTGAAAAATTGAGGGTTTGCCACTAGCAGCCTAGCCCTTTTCCCTATTGCCCGCTTTTGACGATATACACCAGCGTACCCACCGGCAGGCGTTTGTAGAGCGCGAGCATCTCACGATTGTTCGCGCGGATGCAGCCATGCGAGGCAGGTGTGCCCAGCAGGCCTTCTTCGGGCGTGCCGTGCAGATAGATGTAACGCTCGTAGGTATCGAAATCGCCCCCGAGGTTGTGTCCCGGCTCCAAGCCTTGTAGCCACAAAATGCGCGTGGTGATCTGGTCATCGGGCACATCGGTTTTGTCCGTAAAAATCCGCGCGGTGTCGCCCGTGAACTCACGACTCTCCAGCACCGCGCCCAGCGGCAGGCCGTCGCCGTGCTTCTCTTTGATGCGGTGCAAGCCCGTTGGCGTGCCCTGCCAGCCTTTGCGGTTGCGCAGCCCATGTTTGCAAGTCGAGATGACAAACGTCTGGGTGCGTTCGCCTTTGTCGTAGAGGTGCATGCGTTGTGTGGCCGGGTCGACGACCAGCGCATACGGCGTGGGGCCCCAGCCGCGTTCTTGTAAAAGCGCCTCGGCTTGCTGCACGCTGGTGGCCGCCTGCGCATGAATAAGCAAAGGCAGGAGTGTGAGTACAAGGAGCAGCCGAAGTGGCATGGCGTTTAGAACCAGAATTTGCAGTTGAGAACCAGAATTTTCAGAATTGACAGAATTAGCAAAACCCAGTTTAATCTGAAGGCAACATACCCTCAAATTCTGTTGATGGTGAATTTCTGTTAATTCTGAAAATTCCGCAAATTCTGGTTCTGAACCGGTGATCCCGCTTATTCTGGTTCAGAACCATCGTAGCCCGTATCTTGCAGCCCATGCGCACCCTCGCTCTCATCGTGTTCTTGATCTCATCCGTGTTCGCTGCTCGGCCAGCCCACGCCCAGTTTGCGCCCGAAGACTGCCAGGCCGAGTACTACAAACTGCAGCGCCTGGCCCAGCAGCCGCGGCTGTTTCGTGCCCAGGGCGTGCAGC
>CAZTEZ010000048.1:0-14307 GCA_964611815.1 uncultured Bacteroidia bacterium
CGAAAGTGAAAGCCGAGAACAAGCTCTTCGCGACGCTCGATACCACCGTGCGCAAGGTGTACTACGACCGCGTGCCCTACCTGATTTCAGACACCGTCGGTTTCATCCGCAAGCTGCCGCACAAGCTCGTCGAATCTTTCAAAAGCACGCTCGATGAGGTGCGAGAGGCCGATTTGATCGTGCACGTGATCGACGTTTCGAACCTCTACTACCTCGACCACATGAGCGTGGTGCGCGAGACGCTCAGCGAACTCGGCGCCCTCGACAAGCCCACACTGCTGGTGTTCAACAAGATCGACAAGCTCGACCAGGCCGACATCGAGGACCTGCAGCAAACCTGGTTGTACACTGAAAAGCAGCCCGCAATTTTCATCTCGGCACAAACTGGCGAAAATATCGACCGCCTGAAAGACCTGCTCGCCAGACTATCGAAAGACCTCTACCGTTACAAATACCCCGGCTTAGAGTATCAGTACCTCTAAGTCTGGTCTTAGTAATGGCTTAAACCGCTAACCGTTAACTCGCTGTAAATCAACCGACTCATGCGCCAATTGCTGCTCGCCTGCTTCGCTACGCTACTGCTCTGCCATTTCAGCTGCAAAGACTACTACATTACCGGCTACTACGATAAAGAGGGCTGGATCGACACCTGCGGCTGGAAACGGCCCGTCGCCTACGGTTACAAGCCGGATGAGGAGTATATGGATAAGCTCCGCACGATTGAGGAGCCCTTCGACATCAAGATGTTTACCGGCACCTGGTGCAACGCCAGCGAGAAGTACGGCTCGCGACTCTTACTCATTGAGCCTGAGCTGCCTGTGAATGACTTCCAGATCATCTCTGTCGACACCACCAAGCTCGACCCCAAGGGCTTATTCGAGAAATACGACGTGGACTCCATCCCGGTCGTCGTCTTCGAACGCAACGGGCAGGAGCTGGGCCGCATCAACGGCAAGCCGCACAAGCGCAACCTGGAGCGGCATATGTGGCGGATATTGGGGGAGTAAAACCAAGATTGACAGGATTGCTCACAGGATTTTCAGGAATGCAGACTGCCTCTCCAGCGACTACATTTCATTAAATCAAGAGTAGTCAAATGAATTGAGACTCAGTGATGCTAAAACGCTGTATGCGAGCACGGTCTTCAAAAGAATCCTTAAAATCCTTCTTATTCCTGCCAATCCTGGTTCTGGTCGAGTTCTAAACTCAAAGCAACCACTCAGCCAGCAGCACAATGATAATCAGTGCGAGGCCGATGAAAATGCCACGCCGCACGTTGCCCTTGAAATCCGTTCGCGAGCGCGACGAAAGCTGCTCGTCTTTGAGGATTCTGGTGCGCTTCTTTGTGCCGGAGCTGCCGGACGAACGGCTGCTGCCAGTGGAACTGCGGGCACGGGCGCGATCTCGCAGGCTGGGGCGGCGGTTGGAATAGGGCATAGTTGAGGTGCTTGTAGCTATTATAACGAAAAACCGCGATGAAACGTGTCTCATCGCGGCAGGTTGCAAAGGTGGTCGGATCAGGTGCTTCGTTTCGCCCGTTGTTTGAGTCGGGTTGTAGTTAGTCCACTGGATTCACCAGCGGCAGGCCCTTTCCATCTGTAATGATGACCTTGCTGTTGGGCGACTTCGAGAGCTCGCGATACGCCTCAATGGCCTTGTATTGCAGCATCTGGTCGGTCAAGCCCTGGTTGACGATCTGGTTGGCATCGCGAATACCTTCCGCCTCGATCTTACGGCGCTCGGCCTCTTTACGCTCACGGTCAAGCACATACTGCATGCGCTGGCTCTGCTGCTCGGCCTCCATCTTCTCTTCAATGGCGCGCGAGAGGTTCGCCGGCAGCGTCACGGATTTCATCAGTACCGACTCGATGACAATGCCGCGCGGCTGCAGGTAGCTCATCATCCGCTCTTCGATAGCCTCTTCGATCGCATCGCGAGATTTCGAGTGCATGTCTTTCGCCACAAAGCGCGAGGTGACATCCGCAGCCGCCGAACGGAAAGTCGGCATGATGACCGTCTCCTCGAAATTGGGGCCAATGTTGCGCAAGACATCGACCGCCATATCGGGCGACACGTGGTAAAGGATACTGATTTCGGTGGCGATGGTCAGGCCCTCGCTGCTTGGTAGGTCAACGCGTACCAGGCGGTTCACGGTGCGAATAGGGTCGCGGTAGACGGTGGTCGTAAAGGGGTTGACACCCATAAGGCCAGGCGTCGTGCGGGCGGTGACAAATTTACCGAAGCGGCTTTTCACGCCGACCTCACCTTCACGAATCACGGCACAACCCGTGGTGAGGCTGCCTGCCAACAAGCTGAGCACAATCAGGCACAGCAGGGGAGTGTGTTTGGGTGTCTTCATAATAGCAGGGTTTTAGTTTGTGGTAGTAAAGCTATCATTAACACGATAAAAGCTAACCCAGGGTTCCGAATTTAGCCCGAAAAGTTGCTAACATGCTTTTGCTATACCATTTTAGATGAGTCTGCGTTAACTATGCGGTCAATCAAACCGGCAGCAACCGGTTCATCAGCTACACCTGGCGACCTATACAACGCCATTTTCCCGGCTACATGCTCAACGGCCTGCGCCTTCGTATCAACTCCGTTTACTTCCTGTCATTTCTGGCGGTGGCCATCGTCGGCTTTTCGCTCTGGTACAGCAACCAGCTGGTGAGCCGCCTGGCCGACCAGGAGGAGCGGCTAGTGGAATTCTGGGCGGATGTCGCGGAGTACATTTACAACAACCAGGACGGCGAGGCGATGTTCTTGCTCAATAACGTCTTGCTGCAGAGCCCCGACAACGACCCGGTCGTCAGCGTACCGGCGATTCTGACCGATTCGCTCGGCCAAAAGTCGCTCATGCACAACTTCCGTTTCGGCGGGCGGCTGAGCCCCGAAGACAGCCTCGCGCGCATCGAATCCGAACTGGAGGCCATGCGCGAAAAAGCCAACTTTGAGCCCATCCGCATTGAACTGCCCAGCGGCGATTACCAACTGGTCTACTACCGCGAGACCGACGAACTCATCCAGCTGCGGCTGTATCCATACATCACCATCGGCGTGCTGCTGTTTTTCGTTGGGGTTGTCATCGCGAACTTCGTGATCGTACAGCGCAACCGCCTGAATAAAGTCTGGGTCGGCCTGGCAAAAGAGACCGCCCACCAGCTCGGTACGCCGATCTCCGGGCTGATGGCCTGGATCGAGCTGCTGAAAATGCGGCACGAAAACGAGGAGGACCAAGAGATATTGCAGGAGCTGGAGAACGACATCGCGAAGCTGAACATCATCGCCGAGCGCTTCTCGAAAATCGGTTCGCCACCCGAGCTGGAGGCCATAGCGCCCATGCCCGTCATTGATAAAGCCGCTGACTATCTGCGCCAGCGTTCGAGCAAAAAAGTCACGATCGACGTGATTGACAAAACCAGCAGCAGTCTGCGCATCCCGCTTTCAGAATTGCTGTTCAGTTGGGTGATCGAAAACCTGCTTAAAAACGCCCTGGATGCCGGCGCGCACGAGATCAAGATCTACTGTTTTCAGCGGGGCAAGCAATTGTTCATCGACATTGAAGACGACGGGCAGGGCATGACGCCCAAAGTTGCGAAGTCGATCTTCAAACCTGGGTACACCACCAAAAAGCGGGGGTGGGGACTGGGCCTGAGTCTGGTGCAGCGTATCGTACGAAATTTCCACCGGGGCAGCATCTCTCTGAAGTACACTGAACCCGGCAAGGGCACCACTTTTCGGATTCAACTGCCCGTGCAGCAGCGTCGGTAAGTGGGGTTCTGCCCACAATTTCGTGCGCTATTCACAGTCGATGTGCATGAAATTTTGGCTGCCAACACAGGCAAAAGCCCAGAATTACGGATATTAAGCCCCTAGGCGTGCCTGAACCTCCGTTTTCGGGCACGTTCAACGAACTATGGCAACAGAGGCGATTGATAAAGCGCGCACCCTGGCCGCCGATGGCGACATCGACGCGGCGCTGAAGGCCATTGAGCAGGCCATCAGAGATGAGCAGGGCAGTGCTGAAATCTGGTACGAAAAGGCACGCCTGCTTGAAAAGCGCGAGCAGCCCAAACCGGCCCTCGAGGCCTACGAGACGGCGATTCGCAAAGACGATCGCATGGCCAAGGCGTTTGTGGGTAAGGCCCGCTGCCTGCGTGAGTTGCACCAGACCAAATCGGCCATGGAGGCTTACGAAAGGGCGCTGAAGATCGACTTCTCGCTCATTGAAGCCTGGCGCGGGAAGGCCGATCTGCTGATCCTGTTCGGCGAATACCAGAAAGCGATCGGCTATTTGGAAGAGATCCTCGACCTCTTCCCTGAGGACACCAGCTTGCGTATGGAGTACGCCCGAGCGAACCTCGAGATGAAGCACCACAAGGAGGCCGAGCGCATTCTGCGGGAGATCCTCGACGAGGATGCACAGAATATCCCGGCGCACATGCTCTTGGTGCAGAGTCGCTTAAAGTCAGGCGGGTACAACAAAGCCACGGCGGCGCTGGAAAAGGCGCTCGAAATTGCACCCGATGACACGCGCTTGCTCAACCTGAAAGCGGAGCTCCTGTACCGCAGCGAGCAGTACGAAGAAACGCTGGGCGAGCTGCAGAAGGTCATCACGCAGGACCCGGAATCCACCGAAGCGCTGATGCTGTTTGCGAAGGTGTTGATTCGGCTGAAAAAATTCGACCAGGCGAAAAAGAGCATCGACAGCTTAAAAGAGCAGTACCCCGACCACCCGGAGGTGTACGCACTAGAGTCGCGCTTGCTGAACACGCAGAACGCGTTGGGCGATGCCATCGACTCGCTTGAGAAGTCTACCGAACTGGAGCCGAGCCCCGACCGCCTGCGCAAACTCGCGCGCTATTACCTGCGCGCGGGCCGCAAGATGGACGCCATGAAGCTGCTCGAGGAAACCATCCAGCTGGACCCCACCGACCTCGAGACCAAATACGCCCTCGCCGATTTGCTGCATGAGCAGCAGCTATACGACGAGGCGCTGCGGGTGTATGACCAAATCATCGCTGCACAACCCAAAGAGACGCGCCCGATGTTCGCGAAGTTTCAAGTGCTCGAAAAGATGGGCGATTTGCAGGAGGCGGCTATTGTGCTGGAAGAGATCACGACGTTTGACAGCCAAAACGCCAACATCTGGTACCATAAAGGCTTCACGTACAACAAGCTGGGCCAACACGAAGCTGCCGACGAGTTGTTTGAGCGTGCGATGGAGTTGGAGCCCAAACGCGGCAAATCGTGGTACTTCAAAGCCATGTTCTACGCCCGGCTCAACGACCGCGAGCAATTCATGGACAACCTGCAAAAGGCCGTGACGGCAGACCCCAGCCTGAAAGCCGATGCACTGGAGGAGGAGACCTTCGAGAAGTATTTTACTGACAGTGACTTCCGCGTGCTCGTGGGCGCGGATGAGTGATGATCTGCTTGCTAAATTTTCGTTTGGCGTTTATCTTCGATTAACTTTATTAAATTGAGGTTATTATGAACAAATCTACTGATGAAAAGCTTGATCTTGTTCTAGAAAAGGTTACAAACCTTGAAAAGAAGGTCGATGGCCTCGAAAAGCGGTTCGATGGCCTTGAAAAGCGGTTCGATGGCCTTGAAAAGCGGTTCGATGGCCTCGTAGAGAAGGTCGATAAGATTGACTCGCGTGTTGGAAAGCTTGAAGGCGACATGCAACATGTTAAATCAGAGTTAAAAACGCTGGACGATATGAATATGCGTATGCGTCGTTTAGAGGTCAAGGTTGATCGAATCGACGACACCGTCATCGATATTCGTGCTGAAGTCAAGAAATTTAATGACCATCTCGGTTATACCACAGAAGCCGAGGTGCTTAAATCCCGCTAAGCCCGGCGAAAAAAGCCGCTACTGCAAACGCAGTAACGGCTTATAAACTCTGAGGTGCTGTCTAACTTACAGCGTTTTCAGCACTTCGTTGTTGCTGCGAACAGCATCGGCTGATTCGTGCAGCAGCTTTTTCTCGTCGTCGTTCAAATCAAGCTCGATCACTTGCTCGATGCCTTTGCGGCTCAAAACAACCGGCACACCAACGCAAATGTCGTTGAGGCCGTACTCGCCTTCCAGCAGTGCACAGCACGGCAGAACGCGGTGCTCGTCTTTCAGAATGGCTTCCACCATTTGCGCAGCAGCATTGCCAGGCGCATACCAGGCCGAGGTGCCGATGAGCTTCGTGAGCTCGCCGCCGCCTTTTTTCGTGCGCTCGACGATTTCGTTGAGGCGATCGGGCTTGATGAAGTGCGTAACGGGGATGCCAGTGATCGTCGTGAAACGGGGCAGCGGCACCATGGTGTCGCCGTGGCCGCCCATCAACAGCGCCTGGATGTCTTTTTGCGATACGCCAGTTTCGAGCGAAATGAACGCACGGTAACGCGCGGTGTCCAGAATACCGGCCATACCCACAACGCGTTCTTTCGGGAAGCCCGTGATTTTCAGCGCCTGATACGTCAGCGTATCCAGCGGGTTGGCCACGACGATGATGATGGCGTTGGGCGAGTGCTCGATGACCTGCTCGGCCACGGCCTTCATGATTTTCGCGTTGGTAGTGATGAGGTCATCACGGCTCATGCCCGGCTTACGCGGTGAGCCTGAGGTGATAACGACCACATCAGAGTCTTTGGTTTTGCTGTAATCGTTGGTCGAGCCCGTCATGCGCGTACTGTAACCTTCGATGGAGCCCATCTGGAGCATATCTAGCGCTTTGCCTTCAGAGAAGCCCTCTTTTAGGTCGAGCAGAACGACTTCGCGAGCGATTTCTTTGCGAGCGACCGATTCGGCGCAGGTTGCGCCAACATTACCGGCGCCAACAACAGTTACTTTTGCCATAGTGTGTGGATAAGGTTTGCTGTGGAAAATTTCCGAGGCAAAATACGAAGATTTGCTGCGGTACACCGCCTTTCGCAGTAGCGAACTAATAAATTTGCTCATAAGGTCATTTGAACCCAATCGGCCTACGGACGTTTCACCAAGCCATCAGAACGATGAAGAATCTAATTATCGCGCTTTCGCTATTGTTTGCACTAACCACATTGGCGAGTTTGCCCACAGCTGACGTCTCCGCTCAAAGTATGAGCAAAAAAGAACGGAAGCGCCTGAAGAAAAAATGGAAAAAGATTGCCAAGGGCTATAAGAAAAACCCGCTGGCTCTGAAAGCCAAAGAAGAGGCCTATCAAAAACAAATTGAAGCGCTGACGCAGAAGAATAACGAACTCACGGAGCGCTACACAGAATTGCAGGCCGAGTTGGATGCCGCCATGGCTGCCAACCGCGATTGCGACCGGCGGATCGACTCGGCCCGTGCTGAGTTCGAGCGTGTGCAGAGCGCTTATGAAATCCTGAAGAACCAGCAGACAACCAAGTCTGTCGAAACCTCGACGCAGGGTGTGGTCTTCCGGGTACAGGTTGGCGCTTACGAGAAGTTCGACATGTCGCAGTACTCTGGCCAGACTGGCGAAAACTTCACCGGAGAAAGTCGTGGCTCTCTCAACAAATTCATGATGGGTGAGTTCCGAAGCTACGATATGGCCAAAGCCTTCCGCAAAGACATTCAAAGGCTGGGGATCCGAGATGCCTGGGTCGTGGCCTACAGCGATGGTGTTCGTGTGGACATCAAAACCGCACTTGACAGACAGGGCATGGGCGGCAGCATGAACAATGACTCGAATAACGCAGGTGGAGAGTCCGATGTCCCGAAAGGCGGCGAGGGCCAAGATGGCGGCAGTGAGTACGAGTACTAGGCCAAGCTTACAAAGCATATCAAAAAGCCGGAACCGCGTTCCGGCTTTTTATATTTTTAAAGCACCTCTCACTCCTTTCACGCAGAACCATCATGCCGCAACACATCCATATCGCCGCCGACCACGCTGGTTTTGAACTCAAAGCCGTCATTATCGAACACCTGAAGGCCAAGGGCGTTGAGGTGATAGATCACGGTACGAACTCCTCAGAGTCAACGGATTACCCGGATTACATCCACCCGATGGCAACGGCCGTTCAAACTGCCGGCGATCCAAGTCAGACACTCGGCATCGCGATTTGTGGCAGCGCCAACGGCGTGTGCATGACCGCCAACAAGCACGCCGACATCCGTGCGGCCATCGCCTGGCAGCCCGAGCTGGCTGAGCTCGCCCGTCAGCACAACAACGCAAATGTGCTGTGCCTGCCGTCGCGTTTCATCAGCGAAGAGACAGCTAAGGAGATCGTTGACAGCTACTTAGCGGCTGAGTTCGAGGGCGGTCGCCATCAGCGGCGGGTGAGTAAAATCGCCATTGCAAAGTAAACGCCAGCGTTCTGACGAGTTCTTCTTTCCAGGCGCACCGCTTTTTCTGCCATCGGGTAGGGGGGAGGGCCATATTCTGAGTTAATTCCCCTATTTTTGCTGGCATGTCTGAACGGCTCGTCATCATCCCCACCTACAACGAGAAGGAGAACATCACGGCGATGGTGCGCACAGTGATGGCGCTGCCAGAGCAGTTCGACCTGCTGATCGTCGATGACGGCTCGCCGGACGGCACCGGCCAGATGGTGAAGGACTTGCAAAGCGAGTTCGCCGGGCGGCTGCATATCGAAGAGCGCCAGGGTAAACTTGGCCTGGGCACGGCCTATGTGCATGCCTTCAAATGGGCGCTGGCACGCGATTACGTCTACATCTTCGAGATGGACTGCGATTTCAGCCACGACCCCAACGCGCTGCCCAGCCTGATGGAAGCCTGCGCCGAAAAAGGCCACGATGTGGCCGTCGGCTCGCGCTACTGCAACGGCGTGAACGTCGTGAATTGGCCGATGTCGCGCGTGTTGCTCAGTTATTTTGCGAGCAAATACGTGCGCATGATCACCGGCATGAAGGTCAACGACGCCACGGCGGGCTTTGTGTGCTACAAAGCCGATGTGCTGCGCACGGTGCTCTCTGAGCCCATTCGCTTCATCGGGTATGCGTTTCAGATCGAGATGAAATTCAAGTCGTGGAAGTACGGCTACTCAATCACAGAGGTGCCGATCATTTTCACCGATCGGCAGAAGGGCAAGAGCAAAATGTCGACAGGCATCATCTGGGAGGCCATGTTTGGCGTCGTTCGCCTGAAGATCAGCTCGTGGTTCAAGAGCTGGAAGCGCCCGGAAAAGCCAGAGCCGAAAGGCCACGTCGCGGAGGAGGCGAGCTGATCAACTCAGCCCCGAACGCGCTCCACGATGTCGTCCAGGCTGAGCGCCTCTTGTTGGCCAGCTGCCATGTCTTTCAGTTGATATTCAGCGGCTTCCACTTCCTTTTCGCCGATAATCAGCACGTACGGAATCCCCTTACTGTCGGCATAGCCGAACTGCTTGCCGATCTTTTTGTCGTTGTCGGGGTAGACTTCTGTGGGGATGCCCACCAGACGCAAGCGCGCTGCGACTTCCACGGATTTCGCCTCGGCTTTGCCACCGAAGTTGATCATCAACACGCGTGTTTTGGTGCTGGGCACGTCTTCGAACAGGCCTTCAGCTTCCATCAGGTCGTAGATACGATCGGCACCGAACGAGATGCCGACACCCGAGAGCCCGTCCCAGCCGAACATGCCAGTCAGGTCGTCGTAGCGCCCGCCACCACCGATGCTGCCGAACTCTGGGTTGCTCGCTTTCACCTCGAAAATGCAGCCGGTGTAGTAGTTCAGGCCACGGGCAAGGGTGGGGTCGATGATAAGCTTGCCATTCTGTAATGGCGTGGGAGCGAGGTAGTTGAGCAGCGTTTGCAAGTCGCTGATGGCGCCGGGACCTGCCTCGGTATCACCCAACCAGCCGTTAAGGGCAGCGACCTGAGCCTCGGCATCGCCCTGCAACTCAAACAGCGGCGCGAGCTCGCTGATCTTGTCCGCTGCAATGCCGCGTTCCTTCAGCTCCTCCTCGACTTTCTCGCGGCCAATCTTGTCCAGCTTGTCAATCGCCACACACATGTCCGTGTACTTGTCCTCAGCACCGAGTTTTTGTGCCAGTGCGAGCAACAGCCCGCGGTGGTTCACGCGAATTTCAAAATCGCGCAGGCCGAGGCGGCCAAGCGCCTGGTCGTACATCTGCACATATTCGCTCTCGGCGAGTAGGCTGTCGGTGCCGACGACATCTACATCGCACTGCCAGAACTCCCGATAACGCCCTTTCTGAGGGCGGTCGGCCCGCCAGACCGGCTGAATCTGGTAGCGCTTGAACGGCAAATCGAGCGCATTGCGATTGTTCACAACAAAACGCGCGAAGGGCACCGTGAGATCATAGCGCAGCGCCCGCTCCGAGATTTGCGGCAGGAGTTTGGTGTGGTCTTCAAAGTCGGCCTCATCCTTTACTTTTTTCAGGTAGTTGCCCGAGTTCAATACCTTGAAAATCAGCATATCGCCCTCGTCGCCATACTTGCCGGTGAGCACCTCAAGGCGTTCCATGCCGGGGGTTTCGATGGGCGCGTACCCGAAGCGCTCGAAGACGTCGCGCAGGGTGTTGAAGATGTGCTGGCGGCGCATGACTTCCTGTGGCAGGAATTCGCGCATCCCAGAGAGCGGCTTGACGGAGACTTTAGACATAAGAACGGGATTCGGGGCGAGTATTGGGGGCAAAAATACGAGCGAGAATACAAAACAAAAAAAGGCGAGCCACGGGTGACTCGCCTTTAATCAATGGGCAGGAATCGGCCGGGGCTTATGCTTCGGCTGATTCTTCGTGGCTTTCAGCGGTGTTTTCACCACTGTCTTCCGCTTTTTGCTGCTCGAGCTCGCGCGACATGGCACGCTCGTCGAGGCCCTGCTTGATCGATTCTGTGATCGTTTTGGTGATCAGCGCAATCGAATCAGCGGCGTCGTCGTTGCCAGGAATCGGGAAGTCCACCTCTTTGGGGTTGCTGTCGGTATCCACGAGGGCAATGGTCGGGATGTTCAGCTTTTTGGCTTCCTGAATGGCAAGGTGCTCGCGGGTGATGTCGACGATGAACAGCGCTGCGGGCAGGCGGTTCATGTCAGAGATACCACCAAGCACACGGTCGAGCTTGATTTTGCCGCGGGTCAGGCTCAGGCGCTCACGCTTTTGCAGCAGCTCAAACGTGCCGTCCATTTCCATCTTTTCGATGTCCTGCATCTTTTTGATGGACTTGCGAACCGTCTGGAAATTGGTGAGCATACCACCGAGCCAACGCTCAGTAACAAACGGCATGTCTACTGAAGTTGCGTTGTCCACGAGGATTTCGCGGGCTTGCTTCTTCGTGCCAACGTACAGGATTTTGCGGCCGCCTTTGGCTAGCTGCTGAGCAGCACGGCAGGCCTCGTCGAGCAGGCGCTGCGTTTTCATCAAATCGATGATGTGGATGTCGTTCCGCTTCATGAAGATGTAAGGCTTCATGTAGGGATTCCACTTGCGGGTCAAGTGACCGTAGTGAACGCCGGCGGCGAGAAGATCTTCGTAACTAACCATTTAAGGGGTCGTTTAGCAATATTAGCGCTTAGAGAACTGGAATGATTTGCGGGCTTTCGGCTTACCGTATTTCTTACGTTCCACCTTACGCGAGTCCACACGCAGCAGCAGTTCCTTTTTGAGGGCGGGACGCCACTCGGGGTTGACTTGCTCCAGAGCGCGGGCAACGGCGAGCTGAATGGCTTCCGCTTGGCCGTTGATACCGCCACCGTCTACATTGACGATGATATCGTACTCCTCGGGGTTGAGTTCGAGGACTTCGAACGGGCGGTCAACTTTCAGCACGAGCAGATCGTTGTTCAGAAACTGCTCTTTTTCGCGGTTGTTGATCACGTATTTGCCGGAACCTTCTGTGAGGTGCAGGCGCGCGACTGAGCGCTTCCGGCGGCCTACTGTTGTCGTGTACTTACTCATAATGAATACGGTGAGCGATCGGGGCGGACCGATTAGTTGTTGAGTTCGATGGCTTTGGGTTCCTGAGCTTCGTGCGGGTGCTGCTCGCCGGCGTAGACTTTCAGGTTTTTGTAAACCTGGCTGCCGAGCTTGTTTTTGGGGAGCATGCGGCGCACGGCGAGTTCCACGAGGCGCTCGGGGTGCTTGCCGTTGAGGATCTCGCGAGGCGTGAAGCGCTTCTGACCGCTTTGGTAGCCAGAGTAGCGCATGTGCTCGCGCTGATCGGCTTTGCGGCCCGTGAGCTTCACCTTGTCGGCGTTGATGACGATGACCTTGTCACCGCAATCAACGTGGGGCGTGAAGCTGGGCTTGTGCTTGCCACGCAGGTAGATCGCGACCCGGCTGGCCAAACGGCCGAGCACTTGGTCTTTGGCGTCTACAATGAGCCACTCGCGCTCTACGGTGCTCTTGTTCAGGTATTTTGTTTTGTAACTTTGGCTATCCATGACGTTAGCGGGTCTGCCTCTGAAAAAGCGAGGCGCAATATCGCTAAATGCTAGCGAACCACCAAACGCTTATCCGGCTTTTTGAAAAATGCTTACACGATTACGGGGCGTTCTAACCACTCTGGTCATCCCCGCCGAGCGTGGAGTGCAAATTTAGCAGCTTTTTCATAATCTTTCCGCATCAACACGTGTTATATTGTAGTCGAATCTGATATCAGACTTAGTTGGAACATATCCGTCTCCTTATAATACTCTGCGTTGGCAGCTGGCTGCTCTCCGCAGCCCCGGCTTTTGCCACGCACAACCTGGCTGGCCAGATCACCTACGAGCGCATTGGCACCAATACGTATGAGATCACGCTGACGACCTACACCGACTCCGCTGCCGCGGGCGTCGACCGCTGTTTTGCGGATATTGAAGTCTGGGGTTTGCAGGCCGGGGAGTATGTGCAGATTGCCACCATCACAGACATCCCGCGCGATAACGGCCCCTTCGGCGGGTGCGAGCAGCCCGCGCGTGTGGGGGTGCCACTGCGACCGCGTGTGAAGCGGAATACGTACACCACGACTTACACGCTGCCTGGTCCGGGCGTTTTTCAACTGCGCTACTTTGACATTGCCCGTGTTAATGACATCATTAATATGGCGAACTCTGGGGCCACAGCTTTTTACGTCGAAACGGTGCTGAACAATAACCCCTTCATTGGGTCCAACGATTCGCCCCAACTGCTGAACGACCCCATCGACGATGCCTGTACGAACTACATCTGGAGCCACAATCCCGGCGCCTACGACCCCGACGGCGACTCGTTGAGCTTCGTGCTCATCCCCAACCAACAGTACGAGCCGCCGAACTTTCCGGTGCCCGTGAATGTCGCGCAGTACCAGCTGCCCAACCAAGTGGGTGGCGGTGGCACGTTCGAGATCGACCCGGAAACTGGCATCGTGACCTGGGATGCAGCGACACAACCGGGCATCTATAACATTGCGATCGAAATCTCGGAATGGCGCAACGGGCAACGCATCGGTTATGTCATTCGCGATATGGCGATTTTCGTGAAGCCCTGCCAAAACGACCCGCCGGTGATTGACGTGATTCAAGATACATGCGTAAAGCCGGGCGAGCAGCTGCGTTTCCAGGTGAAAGTGTACGACCCGGTCGATACAGTCGGGCAAGATGACACGCTCTATTTCATGCTGAACAACGGGGTGGGGCAGAACGGGCCGTTCAATGCTGACATTTCGCCCCAGGCCGATCTGCAACCCGATTTGAACGACACGCAGTACCCCAACGGCGAAACAGCCCCGCCGCATTTTGCCTTTAACTGGTCGATTCAGGACACCTTCCGGGCGTTTGTGACCTGGGACATCACGTGTGCGCATGTGCGCCAGGAGCCCTTCCAAATTGATTACTACGCCCACGACGACCTTCAGCATTTCAACCCACCCGATTGGGCGATTACGCTGGCGGCGAATGCGGCGACACAAATTCGTGTCAGACCCGATCCCATTGACAGCATCCGACTAACCCCTGGCAGCCGCGAGATTCTGGTGGAATGGAGCCGCCACACCTGCAACATCGCCGAGGGCTACGACATCTACCGCTCGCTGGGGCCCAGCGACATCGAGATCGACACGACCTGTTGCGAAGGCATTGTTGAGGGGTATGAACTGATTGCCAGCGTCGACGGCTGGGAGACCACCAGCTATCTCGACGACGAGAACGGCGAGGGCCTGAGCTTTCAGGATCAATACTGCTACCGCGTGGTGGCGCGCTTTCCGGACGGCCTGCGCTCCTGCCCGTCGCCGGATTCGTGTGTGCGGTGCGCACCTCGCTGGATGCCAACACGCCCGCCCCCCACTTCATCCCAACCGAGGAAGCAACCCGCGCGGCGGCGCTCGATTGGATGCAGCGTGGCGATGTCGATTTTTGGGATGTCAGCCATCATCTGTACTGG
>CAZTEZ010000049.1:0-5819 GCA_964611815.1 uncultured Bacteroidia bacterium
GCTTTCGTTGTCAGGTTTTCTTATGGGGCTGTCTAAATTTTGGGGGGCATTACAAACCAAGCCAGCGCATCATCGGGTAGGGCAACTCACCACGGGTGAACCAAGTGACTTTTGTCTTGCCATCCACATCTTCAAAACGCAGCTCCTCTTCGACAATGTCTTCGAAAGGCTCGATGAACTGCAGTTCAGAGACGAACTGCTCTGGGGGTGTCAGAGCTTTAATCGTCAGCTTGCCTTCGCCCATTTTATTGCCTGTCCATGTGTAACTGTCGCCCACTTGCTTGCCGCTGCCTTGGTACTGAAACACGGCCGTCTCGTCTTCGCCAGACCACGGATTCCACTGCTCGCGGGTGCGCAAATTAATCGCGTAATCGTACACTTCCGCGCGAGGCGAGTCAATGATTGTGCTGCGCTCGACTTCATAGTCACTTGGTAGTAGCAACGCACCTAAGAAGAAGATGGCCAGAAAGATGACAACTGTAATGCCGGCGAGTTTAAGGACCTTTTTCATAACAACTCAGGGAATAGAGGGTGAGAGTAACAAGCAGCTAATTTAGGACTTTTCTGGATTCGTAACGCTCGTTCAGCTTCGGTGCCTCTAACTCATAAGTCGTTCACGCAAAGCGTAAAACGCCACCCCGGCTGCTACCCCGACGTTCAGGCTGTGCTTGGTGCCGAACTGCGGGATTTCAACCGCCCGATCGCACATATCCAACACGTGTTGGTTCACGCCGCTGACCTCATTGCCGAGTATTAGCGCAACTTTGCCGGTGGCCGGGGTGTAGGTTTGAATCGGCACGCTGGTGTCGGTATGTTCAAGCGCCAAGAGTTCGTAGCCGTCC
Source organism: uncultured Bacteroidia bacterium (assembly GCA_964611815.1). Taxonomy (GTDB): domain Bacteria; phylum Bacteroidota; class Bacteroidia; order J057; family CAZTEZ01; genus CAZTEZ01. Next base: position 843 of record CAZTEZ010000049.1, read on the forward strand.
GCTTTGAGCTGCTCCAGTGCTTCCAGTGGGTCTTCTGTGTGCTTGAAGGCCATGCTCTGTTCGGCGCCAAGTGCGGTTTTATGAATCTCGCGGTGGGGCGGGGTGGGCGTGAAACCGCAGAGCACGAGACGCTCAAGGGCGAATGCGTCGGCACTGCGGAAGATCGAGCCCACGTTGCTACGGGAGCGGATGTCATCGAGCACGGCCACCAATGGCAGCTTGGCCTGCGCCTGAAACTCGTCGATACTCGCGCGTGGTATTTCTTCTATCGGTAACTTTCGCATGTGGCATGAGCTTACTGGGCACTTTTCATACACGGCGGACCATCTACTCGAGAGCGATTCAGCTCTGCGTGTGGCTGCCCTTGTTGATCGCAGGCTGTGGCAGCGAAGTGCGGGCTGAAGATACGCAATCGATGGCAAGCCTGCAGACGCAGCGCGATTCGCTTTGGCGGCTGTATCCGCAACAATCGGGCGTGCAAAGGTTGCAGAGCTTGCGCGCGCTTTACCTCACCTATGCCCAGTCGTTTTTGGAACCCGACTCGGTGTTGCTGGTCGTCGATATTTGGAGCGAGGAAAGTGCGAAAGCGGGCAATATTGCGCACTTGCTGATGGCAGAATTCGGTCATGTGGTGTATGCTGACCTCACTGGTGACTCGCCGCAAGCATTGCGACGCGCGTATAGGGTGGCGGAGTATGCGGAAGCCTTCAAGTTGGATAGCATCGCCATCAAAGCCTGGGATCGCATCGGCTACCTGGAAATGGAACGCGGGGTGTATGAAAAATCGCTGGAGGCTTTCGGGAAGGGGCAATTGCTGGCGGATCGCATGGGTGATTCCGAATGGCAAATCTACATGGCGAATGGCAAGTCGTACTTGTACCTGCTCATGGCCGATACCGCAGCGTCCATCAGCAGCAGCCGATGGGCGTGGCAGCGAACGCAGCAGGCGAATCGAAGGGGATTTGATGTTGAAATCAGCCTCTCTTTGGCGGGGCTATATACCAGTGTGGGCCGTACTGATTCGGCTCGCTTTTACCTAGAGCACCTCGAGAAAGACACGCTGTTTGCAAGGCGCTATCGTGGTATTTACGATTGGCACTGGGCGAATTATTACATCGCGGCTGGCAAACCGGACTCGGCCTTGCGCTACTTCGAGCTGAGTTTGAAGCACATGGACCCCGATCTGGATTTCCACGATAAGGCCATCATGCAGCTCGATTATGCGGAGTTGCTGCTTGAACAAGCCATGCCCGAGCGTGCCTTGAAGCAGGCTCAGGCAGCGCTCGAAACCTTTAAAGCGCTCACGGATATGGAAGAGCGGCTGCAGGCGCACACCCTTTTGGAGCGTGCCTACGACGCATTGGATCGACCCCAGCAGCAGATCTATCACCTGAAACAGTACCAGAAGCTGAACAAAGCCTACCTCAAACGGCGCAATGCTGAACGCCTGATGGCGCAGCAGGAGCGCCTTGAAGCCAAGCAGGCGGCCTATTGGGTGAAGCAACAGCGCAAGCAACGTGAAAAACGCGAGCTGGAAGAAAGCTACCTCTACACCTATGCGGTCTTTTTCGGGCTGTGTATGCTGATAGCTTTGGTGGCCGTTTCACTACGCATGCGGTTGAAGCTCAGTTGGTTGGAGGGACTGAGCTTTATGTTGACGATCCTCTTTTTCGAAGCCATCATCGTGTTCATCGACCCGTACGTCGCGGAATACACCGGCGGGCGCCCTTTGCCAACTTTGCTGGTCAATGGTGTACTGGCGATCATGCTGACCGTGCTGCACACCCAGCTTCTGAAATGGATGTTGAGCAGCAAACAAGTGTCAACGAACTGACTAAAGGCGCGTTACGAGGGTTACAACAGGCGCAGAAACAGCATGTAGCCCACGCCAAACGTCATGCTCTGGTTGCGGGGGTTGCCCTCTAGTATCAGGCCGTCGTCTTCAACGACTGGCAAAAATCCCATGTTGTAACGCGCATCAAAAAAGAAGCTGCCCGGGCCCACGCCGACTTCTAAGCCAACGCCACCCGTAACGCCTACGTCGACACGGTTGTAGAAATCCCAGGCCTGATCTGTGAATTTGACTGACACCTCGCCTTCTTCGCAGAAGCCATCTTCGCAGTACTCGTAGGTCTCCCGCCAACGACCCGAGGCCATAAACGCCGCGTAGGGCCCGGCCGTAACGGTGGCACGGAAGCGCTCGCTGCCGAAGCGTAACTTGGGCAAGATGCTCAGGCCGAGATAATTGTACTCTTCGTCAATGCGATACTTTTCGGTGTAGCCAAACTCGAAATAATCTTCACTCAAGCGAACGCCACGCTGCGCAAAAAATAGCTCCGCTTGTAGGCCAAACAGGCGCTCAAAATCGTAGCGAATGATGCCGTTAAACTGATACGCCGGCTGCCACTTGATTTCTGCTTCATCACCAAACTCATCGGAATCTAGGTTGGTCAGGTTGCTGAGGGCGAAATCACCTCTGAAACCAACGCCCAGCCCCTGGGCATTAGCAAAAGTTGGCAGTGCAAATAAGAGGAGTAACGGGAGGCAGAGTGTGTAACGCGACATATATAGTAGCTGGTAAGTAAAATATTGGGCATTAAAATACCGAAAAATATGAAGTGAACGATATGATTGAATACCCGTATAGATTAAAAAGTCTAGATTTAGCCTTTTCTCAGGACTTTGCCCCCGTTTTGAAGTGGGACTTGAATAGGCGTTATTAGCCAAACGAACGTTTGTTGTAGGGTAGGCTATACAGCAGTGTCTACTATCCTACACACCAAGCGCGGTCTGCCATTTGTTCACTTAGCCAGCTGGGTTTCAGTTTTATGACAGGAAAAATCACATTTGCAAATCTTCTCTTGTCAAGGTGTTAAGTCGTTGAATATCCGCAGGAAACCCCAGCGTTTTTACTGGTTTCCTAAGGCGTTGATTATGCTATTTGGATGAAAAGAATGCTCGGACACAGGCTTAGTACCTGAATTGGCACAGGCCTTGTCCACAACGGCTCGTTCGCAACTGTGCCAAATGATCGACACTTCACTAAACGCTAAGCATGTGCAGATGGTTGGGCCAATAGTTCCCGGTGGGGCAACCCAAGGGGAACGTCGAACACGCAGGTTGTAACACAGCCTGTTTTCTCAAACAAACTCAAAAACAGACACTATGAAAAAGTTACTCTTTACACTCATCGCCGTTGTTTTTGCCGGCAGCTTTGCCATGGCTCAAACAGAGCAGGGATCTATCATGATTGGTGGTAACATTGGGCTTAACATGCAGAGCAATACCACAACTACTGATCCAGCTTCTCCATATGAAATTGATCATTTGTTTACGGCATTTATCAACCCACAGGCCGGATATTTCGTATCAGATAATTTCGCAATCGGTTTGGGTGTTAATGCCAACTTTGTAGATAATAAACTGGAGTCTTTCGACGAAGACGAGGAACTTCAAAGCACTGTTTCTAATCTTCGCACTTCCTTTGGTGGTAACCTGTTTGCTCGTTACTACGTTCGTCCTGCTGACAAACTTGGCATTTTTGGTCAATTTACTGTCGGTGGTGGGGTTACAAATACAACGAACACTTTTACCGACGAAATCACTGGCGACGAAACTGAAACCGAGGGCGATCCAATTGCCAACTTTAATATTGGTATTCGTCCGGGCATTACATTTTTCCCGACCGAAAACTGGGGCATTGACCTCCTAGTTGGCCGTCTTGGCTTTGATGCCACTTTTCAAAACCAAGAAGACACACCTTTACCGGATACTGAAACTCAAAATACGACGACCAATATCGATTTCGGTATCGATTTCACCAACATTGGCTTAGGTGTCAACTATTACTTCTAAGTCAGTCTCACACTTGAGCTGATCGCTTAGATCACCCCTTACAGCCGCCGCATGCACACCGCATGCGGCGGCTTTGTTGTTCTGAAATCGCGCCTAGCTTCGATTAACAGCGCTCAGGGTTCGATGAGGCGTTTGACAGCGGCGCTTATATGGTGGAAATTGCCTAATCGATGCCAGTAGAGTACCGCCCAGAACTGAAAGAGCGTCCGCTCTTGCGCGACCGCCCGTTGCGGCGACTGCAGCTGTCGTTTTTCGTGCTGGGGATCGTGGCTTTGATGGTCGGCTGCTGGCAGTGGGTGAGTTTTCGTGTCGATCAGCACGCCGCCCGCGAACAGGCCATCGAAAAAGCGCGCGCAGAACTCCGGCGCGTGGAGGCCCCGCTCGACAGCCTGCTCGTTCGGGTGCAGGGGGCTTGCGACAGCCTCACTGCCAGACTGAATAGCGGCGATCTGCCCGCCAGCGAAATTCTGCCGGCACTCGAACAAACCACCGCTGCCCACCCTGAAATCTATGGCACGGGGGTGTTCTGGCAGCCGGGCGCGCACGATATCCCGGGACGGAAGCTGTATGGCCCATACGTGGTGGAACCCGCGCCCGGCGAGCTCCAAACGCGCTACGTCGATACGTCTTACAACTACCTGAAAAGCGATTGGTACACCGAACCCATGCGCCGGGGCAAGGGCTGGACGGGCCCGTTTTGGGCAGTCGTCGGGCAGCGCTACGTTGCGGAATACGCCCAGCCGTTCTATCGCACGACTGCCGACGGCAAGCGCGTGAAAGCCGGCGTTGCCGAGGTCGACATCTCGCTTGAGGGAATGACGCGCATCCTGCACCGGCTCAACCTCGGGCGCGCGGGCTACGGCTTTATTCTGTTCGAGAGCGGCAGAGTGGTGGCGCACCCCAACACACAGTTGCTGAAGGACGAGCGCACGGTTCATGACTTGGCCGGGCAGTGGGGCGATAGTACGCTCGTCGAGCTCTTCAAATCCGGCGAAGTGGACGGGAAAGACTACATCGAGGTCTTCCAGCCCGAATCTGGCGAGGCAGCGCGGGTGTTTATGCTCGAGCTGGCGCAATCGAACTTTCGGGTGGGGCTGGTGGTGCCCGTTCGCGAGAGCCTGG
>CAZTEZ010000049.1:5829-14029 GCA_964611815.1 uncultured Bacteroidia bacterium
CCAGAGCATCACGCGAATGCGCTATTACAGCCTCATGTAACAGCGCATTCGCGTGATGCTCTGGCTACTGTTCGGTACGCTCTTCCTGCTCAGCGGGGTAGCGTTGCGCTGGCACAAGCGACGCAAACTGACCTGGGTGTGTGTGGCTATCGGTTCCATTGGGCTGATGTGGGGCATTAGTTTCATCTGGCAGCAAGCCCTGGACGCGCCCGTGCTGTCCCAGCGTGGCGACCAGCAGCGGGTGACAATGGATGACCCGGCGGTGCTCTCGCAGTTTTTGGAAGAGATGGACTCCACGCGGGCTGCCCGCCATGAGGCCAATGCACAGAACATCCCGCTGGGCCTGGAGCTCCAGCAGATGGCCTTCGACGGGCCGCAGACCGTCACGTTTTCGGGCATCGCCTGGCTGAAAACGGACACCAATCGCAGCGCTCAGCCCAATATCTACTTTCCGGATCAGGCGCCTCAGCATGAAATCGCCGAATTGGAGCCGCAGTACCAGCGTCCGTTTCAAGGCCAGCGGGTGCAGGGCTATCGCTTCCGCATTGCGCTGCAGGAAAACCTGAACTACACCGCCTACCCGCTCGACCGCCACACGCTACGGGTGCGTTTCTGGGCGCAATCGCCAGTGGAGCCACTACGCTTTGTGCCCGACCTGTCGGCCTACAACCGCCTGAACCCCACGGCCTTGCCTGGCCTCAGCGACGCAGTCTACCTGAAAGGCTGGTCGCTCATCGGCGCGTTCTACGATTACGCCGAGTCGCCGCGCAACTCCACCTACGGCGTGCGCGATGTGTTCGACAACGACACGCGCTTTGATCTGGGCTACAACGTCGTTATCAAGCGCAAATTTGTGGGCCCATTCATCCAGAACCTTATCCCGCTGCTGGCCATCGCGCTGCTGATGTTCAGCCTCATCGTCACGGCCACCGACGACGAGCATAACCTGTCGCGCATTGGCTTTTCTGGCGTCGGCGTGCTGGAACTGGGCGCGGCCTTCTTTTTCGTCATGATCCTTGCGCACCTTGACCTCCGACGCTCACTCGGCGTGGAGGAGATCATCTACATGGACTACTTCTACTTCGTGATGTACTTCCAGATCCTCCTCTACAGCGCCAATTCGATTCTGTTCACGCACACCGACCGCTTCCCGGTCATCGAGTACAAACAGAACTTGCTGCCGAAAGTGCTGTATTTCCCGGTACTGCTGATTACGTTACTCGCGATAACTGTTAGCGTCTTCTACTGAATGGCATAGAAAAGCCGCACCATAATGGTGCGGCTTTTCGAGTTAAAGTGTGTGGTGATTTCACTGCATCGGCACCTCAACCGCGACCAGGTCGGCATCTTCGAGTATTCTGACCTTGAACTGCTCTGTGTCCCACACGCCAATCGCATCGCGCTCTGACAGCGTGTGCCCGTCGACCTCGATTGTGCCGCTGGCGACCATCAAATACACGCCCTGGTCGTTGCCAGCAAGCGAATAGCTCGCTGTGGCACCGGCATCGAACTGCCCGCGACGGAAGTACGCGTTCTGGTGGATCCACATCGCGTCGTCGTCGGTGTGGTCTTTAGGGCCCACCATCGTTTTGAACTGACCCTTGCAGGTGGTCGCATCGAACTTGCGCTGGTCGTAGCGCGGCTGCACGTCCTTTTTGTCCGGGAAGACCCAAATCTGGAAGAGCTTGGTGTCTTCTTCTTTCAGGTCGTTGAACTCCGAGTGCATCACGCCGGTGCCGGCTGACATTACCTGCACCTCGCCGGGCGAGATCGTGCCTTCGTTGCCCATATTGTCTTTGTGGCGCAGACGGCCCTCGAGCATCACGGTCACGATTTCCATATCGCGGTGGGGGTGCATGCCGAAGCCATAGCCGCCTTTTATGACGTCGTCGTTCCAGACACACAGTTGGCCAAAGCCCATGCGCTCGTGGTTGCGCCAGTTGGCAAAGCTGAAGCTGTGGTTGGCCTGCAACCAGCCGTGATTAACGCTGCCACGGCTGTCTTTGGGATGAATAACAGTTTTCATAGTTCTAAGGAAATGAGGTTGAGAATAATTGAAGTTAAAACATCGTTATTAATAATACACCGCTTCAGGTCACAAAGTTTCACGCCACTTTTCTGGCGAAACGAGCGCGTTAACCGGCTTGCGCTCACGGGGTTTAGCGTCTTTGCTGCGGAAGGGCTCGGGCAGCGCTTCGCTGTTGCCGGGATAGCCGATGGCAGTAATACTGACCGGCGAGTAGTCCACCGGCAAAGCGTACACTTCGCGGATGCGCTCGTGCAAGATGCCGGCCATCTGGTGCATGTTTAGGCCCAGCGCCGTGCCCTGGATGGTCAGATTGCCCATCGCCAGACCGACATCGTGCCAGGCGTAAGGGTTGTGCTCATTTAAGGCCGTGAAGCGGTCTTTTGCCACCGCCAACAGCAGGACGGGCGCCTCGGCCGCCCACGGGCGGTTGTCGTCGTTGATGCAGCTGGCGAGCTCGTCGAATGCAGCGGGGTTCTCGGTTTTGCGGATGACCAGGAAGCGCCAGGGCTGCTCATTGAAGCAGGAAGCTGACCAGCGGGCTGCCTCCAGTAGCAGTTTGAGGGTGTCTTCCGACACGTCTTCATCGCGAAACGCACGGATGCTACGGCGCTCGCGAATGGGGTCAATCAGGTCTTCAGATGGTCGCATACTCACGGTTGGGGCGGGGTGTACCATGGTCGTGCTCAAGTTAATAATTCGTATTCGAAGGGATAACAGTAATCCTGTTTTCAATAATAACAGCTATGCGCGGCTTTAGTTCAGTTTCGGCTGCTCTTACAAGTGAATGATTATGTAAGTGTTTAGCTGTTGAGTCTAGGGTGAGTGCGCTGGTTTAGTTACTTAAACTCTGGGATTATTCTTGAGCAATGTATACTGCTTTGGTTTCCACGAACAGGCAAGATGTTTGTGCGTTTATCTTAAGATAATAGTGGATTGTGTGACCTTAAATTGTATTTTAAGCAGTAACTGACCAGCTATTGCCGCCTTTTCTGACAATCCCTAAACACACTTCACCAAGTGCCACTCTTCCTCACTCGCCTGCTGCTCCTTGCTTGTTGTCTCTTGATCGCCGCTTCACCCTTAAAAGCGGACATCCTTTTTAATGCCACCTTTAACAGCGGCGCGCTGCCTGCCGGCTGATCTACCACGGCCATACAGGGCAGTGATGTCTGGACTGTGCGCAATGCTCCGGCATTCGGCAGCCCCAGCGCCAGCTACTATGCCGTGTTCGACGATGCCGCACTCGGGTCCGGCGTAACGCCCACCGAAGCAGCGCTTTACACACCGGTGGTTGACCTCACCGGCCGCACGAATGTCACGCTGCGCTACTCGCACCACTGGTTTGGGGTTGAGAATACGTTTGGGCACGTCGAATACTCCACCGACGGCGGCAGTACGTGGACGACCCACACGACCTACGAGCTGGTGACGGAAGGTTCGCTGGCGACACCCGCAGACGTGACGGTTGACCTCACCACTGAACTTGCCGGTCAGAGCAACGTGCAACTGCGCTTCCGTTACGACGACGGCAACCAGGCCGGGCGCTATTGGTACCTGGACGATATCGCCCTGTATGCCGGCCCCGATGCGGGTGTAGTCGAGATGCTGGCCCCCCTACGCGCGAACTGCGGCGAAGTGTACACCGCCAGCGAAAGCGTGACGGTGCAGTTCGTGAACTTCAGCTACGAAACCCTCAGCAATGTGCCCATCGTCTGCGAAGTGACCGGCGGCACGACTACGACGCTCAACACCACCATTGCCGGGCCGGTGGCTTCAGGAGACACGGTAAACGTGACTTTCCCCGGCACAATAGACATGAGCGCGAACGACGTGTACCACTTCCTAGTGTACACCAACGTGCCGAGCGACGCGTATCTCGCGAACGACACCCTGCGCACCGGTCGTCAGCCGCATGTATCGACCTACCCCTATTTCACAAACTTCAACCCCTCCGATGCGGGCTGGTATGCCGGCGCAGATGACCCAACCAACACCGATAAATTCTGGACCCACGGCTTCGTGCCCTACCTCGGCGGCACGGGTGGGGAAGGCCGCAGTTGGTACCTGACGGTCGACGACATCAGTTTCGATCAGGTGCAAGTGTACTCCCCGCCCTTCGATTTCACGAACCAGAACGACCCAGTGCTTTCGATGGATATCAAACTGAACCTCGAGAACATCACGAGCAACGCCGGGCACGTCGAGGTGCAGTACTCCACCAACGGTGGCGGCAGTTGGACGACCCTCGGCACAGACAGCGATTCGCCCTGGTACGACCAGGCGCCTGTGTACGGTAGCTACCACGGGTGGGGTGGAAGTACGTTTAATGGCGTATCGACGCTGCCGGGCTGGACGAACGTGCAGTACAACCTCTGCGAATTGGCGGGCGAAGAATGTGTGATTTTCCGCATCACCACCGACCGTCGGCTGTACGACAACGACCGCTCGCAGTTCGCGTTCGACAACTTCCGTATCAGCACGACCCGAACCTCGACTACGAGCTCGTCAACTTTTACCCCACTCAGACCCTGCGCTGCGATGGCTTCCGCACCAACTAGCGCCCGCGCTACCTGATCCGCAACCACGGCTGCCAGGACGTTGAGGTACCAATCGTGTTTGAAGTTAGCGGTGCGGTGAACACCACCGTGCACGATACAACGCCCGCCATTGCGCCGGGGCAGTGCCTGAGCTACAACTTCTTCCAGACCTTTGACTTCTCCACCGACGGCAGCTACACCTTCACGGGCACCATCAACCCAAACGGCAACGACACCTTCCCGGCCAACGATGCGATAACCATCGACCGAAGCACCCCGGCCATCACCCTGCCGTATTTCGAAGACTTTAACGCCGATGCCGGTAATTGGTACGACAACACCCGCCGGTGCAACGAGCGCTTGCAACACGGACCCATCCCCTACCTTGGCGGGCCGGATGGCGAGGGCAGTTCGTGGTACTTCACGATTGACAACTCGACTTACAGTTACGCGTATCTGGAATCGCCTGTGTTTGATTTCACCGACCAGGTCAACCCGCAGCTGAGCTTCGTTTACAAGATGCAGGTGCGTGGTAATGTCTACGGCCCCAGCTGGGTGGTGGAGTATTCTACAAACGGCAGCAGCTGGACGACGCTAGGCGACGATGCGATTACGAGCTGGTACGGCAACTCGCCAACCACGCCCAACACGGGTTTTGGCAGCACCAACGGCGTTACGGCCAACATCAACACCTGGACCAATGTGCAGGTTAATCTGTGCGATCTGGCGAATGAACCCTGTGTGATGTTCAGGATTCGCAGTTTCGATTATCACATCCAGAACGTTGACAGCAGCTACTTTGCCATAGACAACTTCCGCATCACGAGCGACACCGAAACCGATTTCGAGCTCGTGCAATTCTTCCCGACGCGCACCTTGCGTTGCGATGGCTTCCGCACCAACGAGCGCCCGCGCTTCATCATCCGCAACAACACCTGTAAACCGGACGTGGTGCCGATTGAATTTCAGGTGAGCGGGCCGGTGAACGACACCCACCTCGACACCACGCCTGTCATTCAGCCGGGGCAGTGCTACAGCTACAACCTCGACCGCACCTACGACTTTTCGCCGAATGGGACCTACACTTTCACAACCACCATCGACGAGCCCTTCGATACGTTGGCTGCCAATAACGCGTTGACGCTCACTCGCAACAGCGACATGGTGAGTTTGCCATACTTCGAGGACTTCAACAGTGACGATGGCAATTGGAACGACAATACACGCCGCTGCAACGAACGCTGGCAACACGGGCCCATCCCCTACCTGAACGGCCCCGATGGCGAGGGCAGTTCGTGGTACTTCACCATTGACAACTCGACCTACAGCTACGCGTATCTCGAATCGCTCGTCTTTGATTTTACGGGCTAGGTGAACCCCACGCTGAGCTTCGATTTCAAAATGCAGGTGCGCGGCAATGTATACGGGCCCAGCTGGGTGGTGGAGTACTCCACCAACGGTAGCTCCTGGACGACCCTGGGCGATGACAGCGACACCAACTGGTACGGCATTTCGCCCACCACCCCCAACACAGGCTTCGGCAGCACCAATGGCGTGACCCAGACCATCGACACCTGGACACGCGCTGAGTACGACCTCTGCGTAGTGGCTAATGAACCCTGCGTCATGTTCCGCATCCGTAGTTTCGACTACCACATCCAGAACGTCGACAGCAGCTACTTTGCCATAGACAACTTCCGCATCACGAGCGATACGTCGATTGACGTTAGTATCCGTCAGTTTTACCCCACGCGGACCCTGCGTTGTGATGGCTTCCGCACGAATGAGCGCCCCCGCTACATTATCAACAACAACAGTTGCCAGCCCACGCGCATCCCGCTGCGCTTTGAGGTGAGCGGGCCGGTCAATACGGTGGTACTTGACACCACGCCGGTGGTGAATCCGCACACCTGTTATTCCTATAACCTGGCCAGTACGTTCGACTTCTCCGCAGACGGCACCTATACCTTCACCGGCAACACCGAGCACCCCTCTGACACCCTTCCGACGAACGATACCCTGGGTCAAGTGCGCAGCACGCCCATTCTGACCTTGCCCTATTTTGAAGACTTTAATGCCGACGACAGCAATTGGTACGAAAATACCCGCCGATGCAATGAGCGTTGGCAGTATGGTCCGCTGCCTTATTTGGGCGGTGCTGATGGCGAGGGCAGTTCCTGGTACTTCACGCTGGACAACTCCACCTATAGCTATGCGTATTTGGAGTCGCCCGTGTTTGATTTCACCGACCAGGTGAACCCCCAGCTGAGCTTCGATTACAAGATGCAGGTGCGCGGCAACGTGTACGGCCCCAGCTGGCGTGTCGAATATTCCCTGAACGGCAGCTCCTGGACGACGCTCGGCGATGATGCGATCACGAGTTGGTACGGCAACTCCCCGACGACCCCCAACACTGGCTTTGGTAGCACCAACGGTGTGACGCAAACGATAAACACCTGGACGAACGTGCGACTCAACCTTTGCGACTTGGCGAACGAGCCCTGCGTTATGTTCCGCATTCGTAGTTTTGATTATCATATACAGACTGTAGATAGCAGCTATTTTGCCATCGACAACTTCCGCATCACCAGCGACACCGAGACGGACTTCGAGATCGTTCAGTTTTACCCCACCCAGACCCTGCGGTGCGATGGCTTCCGCACCAACGAGCGTCCGCGTTTCATTGTCCGCAACAACACCTGCAAGCCCGATGTGCTGCCGATTCGTTTCGAGGTGAGTGGGCCCGTGAACGACACCTACCGCGACACCACGCCCGTCATTCAGCCCGGGCATTGCTACAGCTACAACCTCGACCGCACCTACGATTTCTCGACCAACGGCACCTACACGTTTACCGCCACGCTTGAAGAGCCGTTCGACACACTGGCCGCCAACGATGCCATCACTCTGACGCGCAACAGCGACCCGCTGACGCTGCCGTACTTCGAAGACTTCAACGCCACGGACGGCAATTGGTACGAGAACACCCGCCGCTGCAACGAACGCTGGACGCACGGGCCCGTGCCTTACCTGGGAGGTGCCGATGGCGAGGGCAGTTCGTGGTATTTCACGCTCGACAACTCCACGTACAGTTATGCCTATCTGGAATCGCCGGTGTTCGATTTCACTGACCAGCTGAACCCGCAGCTGAGCTTCGATTACAAAATGCAGGTGCGTGGCAATGTTTATGGCACGAGCTGGCGCGTCGAGTACTCGCTGAATGGCAGTTCCTGGACCACACTTGGCGATGATGCGATTACGACTTGGTACGGCAACTCGCCGACGACCCCAAACACCGGCTTCGGCAGCACCAACGGCGTGACGAGCACCGTGAATACTTGGACGAATGTGCGCGTGAATCTCTGCGAACTGGCCAACGAGCCGTGCGTGATGTTCCGGATTCGTAGCTTTGACTACCACATCCAGAACGTTGACAGCAGCTACTTTGCGATCGATAATTTCCGCATCACTAGCGACACCGAAACGGATTTTGAAATCACGAAGTTTTACCCGACCCAGACGCTGCGCTGCGATGGCTTCCGTACCAACGAGCGCCCGCGGGTGTACATCAACAACAATACCTGCAAACCCACGCGCGTCCCCCTTCGCCTGCAGGTGAGCGGCCCGGTTAGCC
>CAZTEZ010000050.1:0-4624 GCA_964611815.1 uncultured Bacteroidia bacterium
GTCCATGTAGGTCATGATTTCGCAGACCTCGCGGCCGTCGACGATGAGGTCGTTGCCGCTGCGGTCGATTTGGATGCCGAGCTTGCGGAAGGTGCTGGGAATCAGGCCCAGCTCGTCGACGTCCGCGTCTTTGATCTTGAGTTGCGAGGCCGTCATCGCCGCCAGCCCGATAAAGCTGCCCACTTCGATCATATCGGCGTTCAAGCGGTGGGTGGTGCCGCCGAGACTCTCTACGCCCTCGATGGTCAGTAGATTGCTGCCCACCCCCTCGATTTTCGCGCCCATGCGCTGCAGCATCCGGGCGAGTTGTTGGAGATAAGGCTCGCAAGCCGCATTGTAGATTGTCGTCGTGCCCTTCGCGAGCGTCGCCGCCATCAGAATGTTCGCCGTGCCCGTCACAGACGCCTCTTCGAGCAGCATGTAGGTGCCCGTCAGTCGGTCGGGGGCGTGCAGACTAAAGAAGTTATTCTTCTGGTCGAACTTGAATTCCGCGCCCAGGTCTTCCATGCCTTTGAGGTGCACGTCGATGCGGCGGCGGCCAATTTTGTCGCCACCCGGTTTCGAGACATACACCGCCCCGAATCGCGCGAGCAGCGGGCCCATGATCATCACCGAGCCACGCAGTTTGCTCATCAGCTTGTGCGCCTCGGGGGTGAGCAGATAGTCGATGTTGACGTTCGCCGCGCGGAACTTGTACTTGTCCTCGCCCGTCTGCTCGACATCGACGCCCAGGCGATCGAGCAGGTCGATCATGCGGTTGACGTCCAGGATGTCCGGCAGATTCGAGATCGTTACCGTCTGGTCGGTCAGCAGGACGGCGGCGAGGATCTGGAGGGCTTCGTTTTTAGCACCTTGTGGGACGATTTCGCCCGAAAGCTGCGGGCCTCCGGTGACTTCAAAGTATTCCATAGCATGAGGGTTTGTGGCGGCGTGCGCGTGCTGGAGTTGTAAACGGTGCGAAGGAACGGCAGAGGCGTGGCTGTGCATAGCGAAACGGGTTAAGAGAAACGTCGGGTATTTCCCTTAACCTTATCAAACTGAGACATTAATGCAAGTTTGTGGGCATATAGTGTTGATTTTCAGTCGGTTGTTTTAGCCACAGGGCTCGGGGTGGGTCGGCGGGCTGTTGTGTGGAAAGGGGTTTGGCACAACAAAAACCCCCTACACATCGCTGCGTCGGGGGTTCTTATCCAAAAGCATTTATGCCTTTCTTTAGTTTGGCGAGTGCAGCGCCAGGCGGTTGCCTTCGCTGTCGACAAACACGGCCATGTAGCCGATCTGTTCGTTCACGGGCGTTTTGGGCAAAAGCACCTTGCCACCAGCTTTTTCGATGCGATTGAGCATCGGTTGCAGGTCCTCACCGCCATTCAGATAGAGTGTCGGCCCTTCTGTCGAAGGCTTCGCATCCGTGTTGACGGCCAGCGCGCCACCAATGCCGCCTTCTGCTGCGGGCAGGCTGTGATAGCGCACTTCGCCCATATCCCAGGCGCGGAGCTCCTCGCCATAAATTGCGTTGTAGAACTTCAGCGCCCGGGCTTCGTCGGTCACGGGAATTTCGAACCAGTTAACTGCATGTTTCATCGTTTCAGGGGTTTAAGTGAGTAACGGAAAACTTGAATGAAAACGTACAGTACAAAGCTCGTCGCCCCGCTGCCCATTCGCTTGTATAAAAACGACAACCTGAAAAATGGCTGGCGTTCTCATACAAAACCAAATCAGCCGTTCGAGTGCAGGCCCACGCGGTTGCCTTCCGTGTCACGGAAGATCGAGAAGTAGCCGTTCTCGTCACCAATCGGAGTTTTCGGCACTTCTAGCTTTCCACCGGCGGGTTCGACGCGATCAAGCATCACTTGCAGATCGTCGCCACCGTTGAGGTAGACGACTGTGCCTTTGTTCGCCGGTTCGTAGCCTTCGCCGAACACCAATGCGCCGCCTACCTCGCCAGTGCAGAGCAGGAAATACATGCTGGTGCCGTCGCCGACATCGTGTTTATGCAAGTCTTGTTCGTAGAGGGATTGATAGAAAGTCAAGCCGCGCTGTTCGTCGGCCACCGGAATTTCAAACCAGTTAATGGAATTTGCCATGGTACTGAGATTGAGGGTGAATAAAAATCAAAAACTAAACCTTGAGTTGCCGCAGCTGTGCAACGTATTGGCTGGGCGTTACTTCAGCGAAGCGCTTGAACTCGCGGGTAAAATGCGCCTGATCGTAATACCCGGTGTCGAACGCGACATCAGATAGGTGCGCGTATCTGCCGGACTTGATGCGTGCCACTGCCTGCCGAAAGCGCAGGAAGCGGCTGAGGGTTTTGGGGGTGTAGCCGACTTCAGCTTTGAATTTTCGCTGCAATTGTCGCGATGAAAGTGGCACTGGCTCATCCAGTTCTGATATACGTTCGATGGGCGTGGTTGTCAAGTATTGCAGCGCGGCTTTCAGCGGTTTTTCGATACCACGGTTGAGGTCAAGCCACTGCATCAAATACCGTTCAATGATATTCAGGCGTGAAGCGGTATCTGGTGCCTCAGCGATTTGCTCCGCACAATCGAGCGCGCTTTGGCCGACGAAATCTTTCAGATCTGTTTTATCATTTATCAGCTCTGTCAACGGCAAGGCTAACAACGCCCGCGCACCCGCAAGTGTGAACTTCACCCCGAGCAAACCCACGCGACCATTTAGCTGCATGTAGTGTGGCCTCAATTGCGGCCCAGCGATACCTGCCGTCACAATCTTCAGCTCAGAGCCATCTGCATGCTTGAAGCGCATATCGCCTCGAAAAGGAAACACGAGCTCTGTTACGCCCTTTGGAAAAATGCGCGGTGATGCCCCCAGTGCGCGAAAATCGACTGGCGTATCCAGCACCCAAAGTGCCTCAACGTAAGGGCGCAGTGGAGTTTTCGGCACGAACTGTTTAAAGAAGGAGGGCGACTTCATCTTGAGCAAGATACTAATCGTTCCAGAAATGATTTGACCACCCCAGCATGACCAAGCGTATACCGGAGTCAACACCTTAGTTTCACACGGGTTTATGCTGTAAAATCTTCAAACAAGCTGCGCTTTTCTTGCAGTTTCCTTAAGTTTGCAGGCAGAAATTCAGCAAACACTTAGTCTAACCAGTCGCTATGCAATTCACTGGCACCGGCGTTGCCATGGTAACGCCCTTCGATTCCACTGGCAAGCCCGATTTGGCGGCCGTCAAGCGCGTAACCGAGCACCTCATCGCCGGCGAGGTGGAGTTCCTGGTGCCCATGGGCACGACCGGCGAGTCGGTGACGCTCACCGACGAGGAATTCATGGCGTTTGTGGACACCGTGATTGAGACCAACAATGGGCGCAAGCCCGTGCTATTGGGCTGCGGAGGGAGCGATACGGCGCTCGTCGCATCGAAAATCGAACGCTATGGCGCGCGCTTCGACCCCGACGGCTTTCTCAGTGCAAGCCCTGCGTACAACAAGCCGACACAAGAAGGTATCTACCAGCACTTTAAGACGGTCGCAGCAGCCACCAGCAAGCCGATCATGCTCTACAATGTGCCAGGCCGTACGGGCTCCAATATTGCGGCAGAGACGACGCTGCGCCTAGCGCACGATTTCGACAATATCGTGGCCATCAAAGAAGCCAGCGGCGATTTGATGCAGGGCATGCGCATCATCAAGGGTAAGCCGGAGGGCTTTGCGGTACTCAGTGGCGACGACCCGTTCGCCATTGGCCAGCTCGGCGCGGGCTACGACGGTGTGATCAGCGTCATCGGCAACGCCTTCCCGAAGCAGTACAGCGACTTGGTGCGCGCTGCTCGCAAGGGCGATCTAGAAACCGCCCAGCGCCTTCAAATGCAGCTACTCGACATTTTTCCGTTGATGTTCAAAGAAGGCAATCCAGCCGGTATCAAACTGACGATGAACATACTAGGCCTCATCGAACCGCATGTTCGTCTGCCATTGGTGAATGCCTCCGAATCCTTGCGCGATGAGATTCAGGCCGTGTTACAACAAGCTGGTCTGGCGGGTACGCCGGTGGCGTGATTTTCGTTAGATTAGAAATATGAAAAAGTATTTGGAAGCAATTGAACGCGGAGTTCGTGAAGAACTGAGTCGATATGATGATTTGCGCGACATAGATTTCTCCGTGCGCGTGCTAAATGATGATGAGCGCCAACCCGATTTGTTGGTGACACTTTTTCTACCGACGTCTGTTGAAGGGAAGCGTGAAATACTAAATATTGAGTTGATTAAGGACATTTTCTGGCGAGTGAGTCAGCAGTACTTTCCCATAGTTGGGATCGGATTTTTTTATGCTGAACGCCAACCTGGTTAAGCAAATACTTAACATGGAATTGGTAGTATTGCGCTCCCTACCCAAGTACGGTAAGGATTTGTTAAGACAAGCGATCATGCTATCAAAACATGAGCCGCGTAAACCGCTTCAATCTTCGATAAGAAGAAGTGTTTTAACCTCTTACTACTCCGTTTTTCATACGATCTCTTTATTAAGTAGCAAAATTATTTTTTCAAGCCATACCAGCAATTTACAAGCTGTCACTACAATGGTTTTGTCCCATAATGATTTGCTCTCTGTTAGTAAGTAGATCGCAGGAAGTAGTCCTAAACTGGAACGTTACTTTGAAGGA
>CAZTEZ010000050.1:4634-13882 GCA_964611815.1 uncultured Bacteroidia bacterium
CCCAATTGAAGTCATTAAAGTGAGCAAACACATCATCGACTTACAAGTCAAGAGACACAAAGCGGACTATGACCTTAGCGAGAATTTCACACGAGAGAATGCCATAAAAGCTTATGAATCTGCTTACAGGTGTTTGACTTTGCTACAGCATATGAAAGAAGATGATAGGGGCGCTCTCAAAAGCCTGCTATTGGCCTATCATCTACACGAGCGATCTTATGCCTGATTAGCTTGGCTGCAACAACTGACGATAGTGTTTTTCATAATACGAAATCATAAGGACAACATTGAGCACCAGCAAAATGGCACCCAGCGCAACCGTGGCTGGGTCCCAAACTGCGTGCACCAAAAAGATATTAATAGTAATAGGAAATAAAATAATTAGCGCAAGTCCTACGAAGCGGTTAACAAGCAACAGCAGGCCACCTGCAATTTCAACGGCCGCGATAAACGGAATTAGATAGCCTGTGGCGACGAGTGAATTGATGACTTCGGCCAGTAGCTCAGCGTTGTTAGGATCGTAGAATTCGAAAAATTTATTTAACCCGGCCAGTAGCAACGGAATGCCCAATAGGGCTTGTGCAACTCTGCGGAAAATAGGGTGCTTGATGCCTTTCATAATCTTGAGGACGTGGTATCGTATTACTGCAACAAGCTTCACCCCCTGCTTCGTTCAGAGGCTGCCAACTCGGTAAATAGAGTCGTGATCAGTTATGGAATCTGAAACGAAGCGTCGTGGCCAGTGCATTGTGGTCGGAAAGCACGCCTGCAGTGGGCAGCACTTCGTGCTTTACGACTGTGAAGTTTTCGCCTGCAAACACGTAGTCAATCCGCAGCGGTAGCATCCGCACCGGGTAAGTCGTACCCGTACCACTGCCGCGTTCGATAAAACTATCTTGCAAATCACCACGGATGCGTTTATAAAAATTTGAATACGGCACATTATTCAAATCTGCGCAGATCACCGTATTCTTGTCGCTGTGCTTTTCAGTCGCTTCAAACTGACGAATCTGCTGGTCCTGATCGCGCCAGGTATGCAGCATCACCTTGAGGAAGCTCCAGCTCGAACGGGCATTCCACTGCCCTTTGTCGACGTGTGGGCGCTCTGCGCCTTTCTCCTCAAATAGCCTACGCTGTTTGATCGAGAATTTATACGACTGCAAATGCACGTTAAATAAGCGCATGATCTCGCCGTAGACTTTTATATCTGCATAAGCAATACCGTTAGTTGCGGTGCTATCTGAAGGGGTTATGTTTTTTGCATTCAAAATTGGATACCGGCTATAGAATGCAAGTCCGAAACGATGTTGCCCGGGGATGAGCGGAATATTCACCCAGTGTTCTAGTCCTAGCTCCTTTGCTAATCTGGGCCCGGAACTTGGGTGGCCACCACGCAAGCCCTCCCAATCATAAAACTCCTGAAGACACAAAATATCCGGATTCTGTTCTTTTAGAAAAGCAAGTATCTCTTCATAGCGTTCATAATTATATATAAACGCGTTAACGTTCATCGATACAATTTTGATGTCTTTATCCTTGCTGGCCAACGGTGCGTTGGCTTGATAGAACTTTGGCCACAGTCCGATATTCAATAACAACAACGCCAGGTTGACGAGCATGAATTTCCATTTGCGCCGCCACCCCCAAACGATGACCCAGATGATCGGTATGAGCAGCCAATATGGCGCTGCTAACGCGAGCACATTCGGCCAAAACCAACCCGTTGGCGTGACGTATGGCGCCAGTGTGGCGAGGATGGCCGGCAGCAACAGCAGCAGGTTGATCCCAAACAGGAACCGCCGAAACAAACCGCTAAGCGCAGACTTCATGCCCATACTCAAAGGTACGGCGGCGGCAGCGAGCGACGAGCGAAAATGCAAAATCGGCCTCCACATACCCGTGGGGGTGGTCAAATTGCTATGTTAAAAGCTGTAACTTTGTACCAAATCCAACACACGCGGGGCTCGCAAACGCTGGCCCGGCGACTAAAGGCAGCTACTATGGCAGATGAGAAGGCAGAAAAGGCAAAATCGCTTCAGTTGACGGTCGACCGCCTGGAGCGCGAATTCGGTAAGGGCGTCGTGATGCGTCTTTCAGACAAAGCGCACGTGAAAGTGCCGGTCATATCGACGGGCTCTTTGACGCTAGACATCGCGCTTGGCGTGGGCGGTGTACCGCGCGGTCGAGTGGTCGAGATCTATGGACCAGAATCGTCCGGTAAAACGACCATGACGATGCACATGATCGCCGAGGCCCAGAAAGCCGGAGGTGTGGCGGCGTTCATTGATGCCGAGCACGCGTTCGACCCCACCTATGCCGAAAAGCTGGGTATCGACACCGAGAACCTGCTCATTTCGCAGCCCGACAACGGCGAACAGGCGCTAGAGATTACCGAAAATCTGATTCGCTCGGGCGCGATTGATATCATCGTCGTTGACTCCGTTGCGGCCCTGACGCCCAAAGCCGAAATTGAAGGCGAGATGGGTGATGCGCGCGTTGGTCTCCAGGCACGATTGATGTCACAGGCCTTGCGTAAACTGACGGGTGCCATCTCAAAGACCTCATGTACCTGTGTGTTTATCAACCAGTTGCGTGAGAAGATCGGTGTCATGTTTGGCAACCCCGAGACGACGACCGGTGGTAACGCCCTGAAATTCTACTGCTCAGTTCGCCTGGATATCCGTCGCATCGGACAGATTAAAACACCGGATGGCCCCACTGGCAACCGTACGCGCGTGAAGGTCGTGAAGAACAAAGTAGCGCCGCCTTTCCAGAAAGCCGAGTTCGATATCATCTATGGCGAAGGCGTGAGTAAGGCTGGCGAGGTGCTTGACCTGGCTGTGGAGCATGAAATCGTGAAGAAGTCCGGTTCCTGGTTTAGCTATGGTGAAGATCGCCTCGGACAAGGCCGCGAGAATGTCGTGAACATGCTGCGCGACCACCCCGAATTGCTCAATGAGCTGGAGAGCAAAGTGCGGAGCATCGTGTTTGCCGACAAGTACGAGGAGGACGCCGTGGTTGAAGAGCCGGGCGACGAATAAGCAACTCGGGCTGCGTCTGTGATTGAGACCGTGAGCTGGTGCGTATCTTCGTGCGATGTCCGAAACTGACCACAACGCTAATTCAGCAGTGCCGAAACCTGCTGGCACCTATGAATTGCTAGCCACTTGCCCGCAGACGGGCGCCCGTGCAGGCTTGCTGCACACGGCGCACGGCGTGATTGAAACACCGATTTTCATGCCCGTCGGTACCCAGGCGAGTGTGAAAACCGTGCCCCAGCACATGCTTCGTGATGAAATTGGTGCGCAGATCATCCTGGGCAATAACTACCACTTGTTTTTGCGTCCGGGGCTGGAGACCTTCAGAGAAGCCGGCGGAATGCACAAGTTTATGGCCTGGAAGGGGCCGATTCTCACCGACTCTGGCGGCTATCAGGTGTATTCGATGGGCGACCAGGTGAAACTGGATGAGGAAGGCGTGATTTTTCGCTCGCACGTCGATGGCAGCAAGCACCGCTTTACCCCCGAGAACGTCGTAGACATGCAGCGCAAGATCGGCTCCGACATCCAGATGGTGCTCGACGAGTGCCCGCCCTACCCCGCCGAGCGCCAATACATCGAAGCCAGCGTGGCCCGTACCCACCGCTGGGCCGAGCGCGCACGGCGGCATTTTCTGGACACAGAACCGCCGTACGGCTACCCGCAGTTGCAATTTGGCATCGTGCAAGGCGGGGTGCACGAGGACATTCGCGCCGAATCCTGCGCAGCGATTACGGATATGGACTTCGAAGGCAACGCCATCGGCGGCTTGAGCGTTGGCGAGCCGATTCCCGATATGTACCGCATCGCCGGGCATTGTTGCGAATACCTGCCCGCTGAAAAGCCGCGCTACCTCATGGGGGTGGGCACCCCCGAGGACCTGCTGCAGTGCATCGCTGTGGGGGTCGATATGTTTGATTGCGTGCTCCCCACCCGTAACGCGCGTCATGCTAAACTCTACGATTGGGACGGCATGCGCAACGCCAAGGCCGCCAAATGGAAGGCCGACTTCTCGCCGCTCAACCCCGACTCGGAGCTCAAGTACGACCGCATACATAACCGGGCGTATCTGCGGCACTTGTTCAATGTCGGTGAGCATTACGCCCAGCACATTGCGAGCGTGCACAACCTGCACTTCTTCTTGCAGCTCGTGAAAACCGCCCGCCGCGAGATCATCAATGGCACGTTTAACGACTGGCTGAAAGCGACGCTGCCGGCGATTCAGCAGAAGCACTAGTTAACACTGTAAACATTTTTTAGCGCAAAGTTTGGTAGGGAGAAAAAAACTTCCGAAGTTTACAGTGTTAACTCACCAACATGAGCCCAGCAGTCGATACCAAAACCCGCATTCAGGATGCCGCCCTCGATCTCTTTCTGGAGCACGGGGTGCGTCAGACGTCGATGCGGAAAATTGCTGAGGCTGTGGGTATTACGGCACCGGCTCTTTACCGACACTACCAGAACAAAGCGGAGATTTTCATCGAGATTATGATGCATTGCTTCCGCGAGTTCACGCAGTACTTATCGCAAGGCCTGAAAAAACGAACACCACGCACGCGCTTACAAGCCATTGGCGAGCAGTACGCTCAATTTGTGATTGATCACCCGCGTGAATATCGGATGATGTTCCTCACTGAGTGGGGTGAAGACCTTGCCCCATTACACCAAGAAGGTCAAGACGAAACCTGGCAGAGCTACCAGTTCTTGGTCGATCGAGTAGCAGAGATGCAGCAGACGAATGAACTCACAGACAAGCTTGATTCAGAGCAGATTGCACATGCCATATGGAGTGTTGTGCACGGACAGGCAGCACTTTACCTTCACATGGGAGAAACCATGGGCCTTACCGAAGACGCGTTCAGGTTTGCTTTTCACTCCGCCGTTCGTTCGCTCGTTCGCGGGTTTCACCCGATGGTCTACCAGCCCGAATGAGTAAAAAAATTTAAGCTCCAAGTGAACACTGTTAACACTTAGTTAACGCCATTAACTCTACAACAACCAACAAACACCCCCTAACTCTGTAAACCATTTTTAACCATGACACACCCCCTTAAACAACTCCGCCCCCTAGCGCTGCTGCTTGTTTTGCTTTTGCTTGCAAGCAGTGTCTTGGCTCAAGACTATCGAGAGCGCAGAACCGACAACGACTCGCCCAAAGCTGAGCAGCAACTGACCCAGACCATCCGCGGCCGCGTTTTCGATAACGTCACCCAGCAGCCGCTGGAGGGCGCGGCTGTACGAACAGCCGATACCCTCAACCCCATCGGCGCCTATAGCGACGAAAACGGCCGTGTCGAACTTCAAAATGTGCCTGTTGGTCGGCAGACGCTGATCATCACCTATATCGGCTACGAACCGAAGGTGCTGCAGAATCAACTGGTGGTCAGCGGGCGAGAGCTCGTTGTTCAGGTGCCGATGACCGAGCAGGTACTTGAGCAAGATGCCGTCGAAATCAGCACCAAAAAGAACGATGGCCGCGCGCTCAACACCTTCGCGACCGTCAGCTCGCGCAGTTTCGACAGCCAGCAGGCCGACCGCTACGCCGGTTCGCTGGGCGACCCTGGCCGCATGGCCGCCAACTTTGCCGGTGTGAGCAACGCCGGCGACACCCGCAACGACATCGTCGTGCGCGGCAACTCACCCATCGGTTTGCTCTGGCGAATGGAGGGCCTCGACATCCCGAACCCTAACCACTTCAGCACCCAGGGCGCGAACGGTGGGCCCATCAGCATGCTCAACAACAACACGCTGGCAACCAGTGACTTCTTCACCGGTGCCTTCCCGGCGCAGTACGGCAACGCCTACGCCGGCGCATTTGACCTGAACCTCCGCCAGGGCAACACGAGCACCTACGAGGGCCTGTTCCAGATCGGCTTTGCGGGCTTTGAAGGCATGGTGGAAGGTCCGCTGAAAAAGAATTCCGGGAGTAGCTTCCTAGTCGCCGGGCGCTATTCGACGCTGGCGGTATTCGACCTCATAGGCATCTCTTTCGGCGATTTAGCCGCCGTGCCGGAGTACCAGGACCTGACCTTCAACGCGAACATCGACCTCAAGAAGGCCGGGCAACTGCAGATCTTTGGCATCGGTGGGCGCAGCAATATCGATATCGTGCAATCTGAACTGACGCAAGAGGAATTTGATGACTTAAGCTTCGCCGATTACAACGACAACTACCTGAGCGTGAATATGGGCGTGGCTGGCGTGAGCCATAGTATCGGTGTTGGCGACAAGGGCTTTCTGAAAAGCACCATTGGCGTAACGACCGAGAACCGTGAGCTGGACTCGGACACCCTCGACATCAACCGCAACCCGAGCGATAATTACGGCGAAAAGTACGGCATGTGGCAGGTGCAACTACATGAGCAGTACACGCACAAATTCAACGCCCGACACAACACACGCGTGGGTTTTCAGGGCAAATTCATGACGCACAACATCGAAGACAGCACACATCGACTTTTGCCGGATAGCTCTACCCTGGCCATTCCGCTGACAGACATCGAGCAGCAGAGCAACCTCTTTCAGTTGTACGTCAACCATGAGTTTCGCATCACGAGCGACCTCAGTATTAACGGCGGCGTACATGGCATGTACTACGACCTGAACGACACCTGGGCCATCGAACCGCGCGCGGGCATGCGTTGGAACGTGACGAACAAGCACACGATCAGCGCGGGTGCAGGCATCCACCACCAGGTGCTGCCGATTCAGGTGTACACGGTAACCGACACGGCTACCGGCCAGCAGAAAAACTTGGATCTCGACTTGCTGCGCAACCACCACGCGGTTGTGGGTTACGAATACCGTCCGTTCCTCAATTTCCGTGCAAAAGTAGAAGGCTACTACCAGTACATGACCAACGTGCCGGTGACCGTCGACCCGAGTTCATATTCGGCCGTAAATGCCGGGGCTAACTTCGAGGCCCTGCCGAAAGAAGACTTGGAAAGCACGGGGACATCGCAGAATTACGGCGTGGAACTGACGTTGGAAAAGTTTCTGGCGAACAACTACTACTTCCTCATCACCGGCTCGCTGTTCGATGCCACGTATGAAGCCAGCAATGGCGAGACCTACGACGCGGCGTTTAACACGCAGTACGTCGTCAATGCGCTTGTGGGGGTTGAATACGCGCTGGGCACGAAAGGTAAGTGGGACGTATTTGCTGATGGCCGGGTGGTGATGGCTGGCGGGCGCCCTTACACGCCTTTCAATGCAGAGCTTTCGCAGCAGTACAACACGCCGATTTTGAATACAGAACAGGCGTTTACACAGCGCGCCAAGCCTTACTTCCGTGCGGATGTGCGTTTTGGGGTGCGCCAGAAATTCAAGACCATCACGCAAGAGTTCGCTGTTGACCTCCAGAACGTTACCAATCGCCGCAACGAGTTCCTGCGCAGCTACGACACCCGCACCGGTCAGGAGGGGGCCTCTGAACAGTTGGGCTTCTTCCCGGTGGTGCAGTACCGTCTGTATTTCTGAAAACGTACCACCCTCGCATAGACAACACGAACGACTGGGTTGGTGGCTACGGCTGCCAGCCCAGTTTTTCTTTTACGGGCGGCCAGGCGGTATGCTCGGGCCAGAGTTGACTCGCGAGTGCGAGCAGACGCGGGTCATCGAGGAGCTGCCAGTAGGAATCGTCGTCTTGGAAATGTTGCCACCGCTCGTTTGTCTTCATTTCTGATGCCCGACCGTCTTTGCTGCGGCCCTCAAACGAACTGCCGCCACCCCAATGCAACACGGTGTCTCGACCGGCATCGGTAAATGGCACGCCGATGCGCTCGATCAGCGACTGCCGATACGCTCGGTCCTGGCTCCAGCGGTTGTAGTTGATCCATAGATCGGCAACGGCAGGCTCGTCGTTTTCAATGGCGACTGCGGTTTCCGCGTAGGCCGTCCACAGCGCAATTGCCCGCTGGGCTGCAGCCGTCGAGAGCTGCGCGAACTGATCGGTTTGCCCTGCACGAATGCGGCTGGCAAGCCAGTTGAAGGGGTCGCGCAAGATGATGAACGTGAGGTACTGCGTGACTGAACCCGGCGGCTGCCAGTCGGTGTCGGGCACAGGGATAGGCTTGTCTTCGTGGCTATACGAAAGCCAGCGGTTGATCCTGCCGCCATCGCGAGATTTGTCGTAATGAAACTGGCGATCGCAGTACATCGGGTGGCGCCCCACTTTGACGTTATTCACATGGATGACTTCGCCCGGCAAGTGGTTCATCAACCAAACGATAATGGCATGATTACCACTGCGTTGCAACCCCCAAAAGCGAAACACGCCTTGCGATTTTGCCCTTAAAATACGTCTGATTTTAAGGCCATTACGCAGCATTTTTGGGAGGCGTGTGGGGATGTGCTTGAGTTTCATATCGCCCGAAATTAACCCGAATAACTCACCCGGTAGACCTTTCCGCTCATGTCGTCCGAAATCAGCAAGCTGCCATCTTCCAGGACGCACACATCGACGGGCCGGCCGAGCTTGTCGCGGCCATCCAAGAAGCCTTCGACGAAAGGCTCCCAACCGGTGGCGTGGCCCTCGGCATCGACATACGCCACCATCACGCGGTAGCCGATGGGCGTGCTGCGGTTCCAGGAGCCGTGCTGCGCGACGAAAACGGCGTTCTGATATTTCGCCGGGAAGCTGTTGCCATCATAAAAGCGCATCCCCAGCGGTGCGGTGTGCGCGTACATCGCGACGACGGGTTTGGTGTAGTCCGCGCAGTCTTTGCCCTCGCCGAATTCCGGGTCCTTAACATCGGCGCCGTGGCAAAACGGGTAGCCGAAATGCATGCCGGGTTTGGGGGCATAGTTGAGTTCGCAGGGCGGCTCGTGGTCGCCCATCCAGTCGCGGCCGTTGTCTGTGAACCACAGCTCGTTCGTCACCGGATGCCAGTCAAAACCAACGGTATTGCGAATACCGTGCGCGTAAACGGTGCGCTCGCTGCCGTCGGGGTTCATGCGCAGGAGGCTCGCGTACACGCTATCTTCGGGGTTGCAGATGTTGCAGGGCGCACCCACAGGCACGTACAGGTAGCCATCGGGACCAAAGGCGATGAACTTCCAGCCGTGGTGCTCGTCGGTGGGCAGGCCGTCGTAGAGCAGCTCGGGGGCGGGCGGGTTGTCGAGCTGGCTCAATACATTGCGAATGACGCTGATGCGGCTGATTTCAGCGATGTAGAGCAGCTGTAGACGTGATAACATGACAATTTCGAT
>CAZTEZ010000051.1:0-13812 GCA_964611815.1 uncultured Bacteroidia bacterium
CATCGTCGGGCTGACGATCCTTGTGGCACCTGCCGATTTTTGGGCCACCGACCCCCAAACGGGCATGGACATGAACCTGGCGTTTCAGAAAGTCTTCGGGCAGGGCCTTTGGATCATTATCGGCTCGCTGGTCGCGTTTCTGATTGGGCAGCTCATCGATGCGTTCACGTTTCAGCGCATCCGCCGGATGACGGGCGATCGCCTGGTCTGGATGCGCGCGACCGGCTCCACGGTCGTCTCGCAGCTTATCGACAGCTTCGTGGTCATTTTCATCGCCTTCTACATCGGCGGCGGCTGGGAGCTGAAACTGGTGCTGGCTGTCGCGGTGGTCAACTACGTCTATAAAGTCAGCGTCGCGGTGCTGCTCACGCCGCTGATTTACCTCGCGCATAAACTCATCGACCAGTACCTGGGCGACGAGCTTTCGCTCGCCATGCGCCGGGGTGCCTCGGGTCATGTGGCGCTGGAAAAGCAAGCTGACCCGCATCAAGATGAAAGTGTTCAGTAAAACTTACGCACACCGCGCTTGGCTATTCACCAGTTGTGCACGCTGCACCCGAGAGCTGTGCACAGCGCTGCACGCCAGATTGTGCATAGCCCCCATCGCTTTCCACAGACTTGTTAACGACGGCCGTTCATAAGCCGCTTTCCCGCTGAAAAATCGGCCTTACGCACACTTTTGGCGTGGATTTCCTGCACGCCAGATTTTTCCGATCGTCCTTCCCCTGTACTTATTTGGCTAGTGCTACAACCACTAACCACGGCGCTTAACCACCGCCGATTGCTACATACGCAACTTAAACCACGAAGTACCATGGACGTTTACGCGAACGTAAAAGAACTCATCCTCGAACAGGAACAGCTCTCCACCAGCGGCGAGGGCTTTCAGATCATCCTCTGGAACGACGAGGTGAACACATTTAGCTGGGTCATCGAATCGCTGTGCGAAATCTTGGAGCACAACGAGATTCAGGCCGAACAGTGTACGATGATCGTGCACCACAACGGCAAGACCGGCGTGAAAGTCGGCAGCTACGACTTCCTGCGCCCGCGTTACGAGGCCCTGCAATCGCGCGGGCTGACCGTGACGATCGAGCAGACGGCGTAAGACGCTTGAACCAGGATTTTCAAGATTGGGCAAAGCCCAGGATTTTCAGGATCGCTATACTCGGAATAGGTGTTGAAATCCTGTAAATCCTGATCTCAATCCTGTCAATCTTGGTTCTGTTCGCAATACGCCCGCTTTAACACGCGCCCCTTGGGGTCGCCCAGCGCTGCGGCTTTCTCGAAGTGCGTGCAGTACCCCTGCTTGCCAAGCTCGTAGAGCGTTTCCCCCAACAGGCGCTGGCCCAAGGCGTTGGCCGGGTAGAGCGCGATGAGCTTTTCGCCCGCGGTCTTTGCTGAATCCAGTTGGGTTTCAAGGCGTAAGTAGCGCACCTGTTGCACCATCAGCCATTCGTCTTCCGGAGCCACACGCAGGCCTGTGGCGATGGTCTCGCCCGCCATGTCATACTTGTTTTGTAGCAGCAGCACCTCAGCGAGCTGCTCGTAAGCAGCCGCTTCCTCGCGGTTTTTGTTCAGGTAGACACGAAAGTGGCGCTCGGCCTCAAACAGCCGCCCCATCCGCTGCTTGATGAAACCCGCATTCCGGTGGTACTCCGGGGTGTAGTAGCTGATGGAGAGTGCCTTCTCGATGTCTGCAAGCGCGGCTGTGCTGTCGCCCAGCTCATCGTGCACCATCGCCCGCAGCGCAAAAGCCGCGTCGTCCTTGGGCCACTTTTCGAGGTGAGCGTTCAAGTGAGATTCCGCTTTTTCCAGCTGCCCCTCTTCGTAGAGCGTAGAGGCCTCGTAGAACGACGCATCGCCGGGCTTTTCGCCGGTTTGGGCCAAGCCGTTTAGGGCAATTGACCCCAGCAACAGCATAAGCAGGAGGGCCCGCATCACATATCGTCGATAGAAGCCAAGTCCATCTTTGTCAGCTGCTTGCGCATGAGCTCCGCGATTTGCATCGACTCCTCGCGGATTTGAGCGCGGCGTTCAGTGGGGTCTTCGCTGAGCTCTTCGGCCTTCAGGCGCGGGAGATACAGCAGGCTGTGAATGCGCAGCTTTTTGATCTTCGTCGGGATGCCCTGGAAGTTCAGCATACGTGTGGGCGCAATGCGCTGGTAGTACTTGGGTGCCAGGCGCTCAAGCAGCAGCATGCTCACCTGATCGAGCCGAACAGTAGAGGCCCAGTCTTCAGTGCCACGGTGGGTGTGGATGAGGATGGGTGCTTCGGCAAGAATGGCCAGCTCGAGGTAGCGGTGCGACTTGAACGGGCTGATTTTGTAGACATCGCCGATGTTCTCGTTCGCGCCTTCGGGGAAGACGACGAAGTCGGTGAACGCGCCTTCGCGCAACTCGCGCAGCACCTCGTCGAATTTGTAGGGCTTGTCGGAATTGAAGTTACGCTTGAAGTAGACTTTCACAAACGGCAGCTTGAAAAGCCGACGGTGAATCACAGCAAACGGCATACGCTGCCCACCACCGTTCTCATCCATGAGTTTCGCGATGGCACCGCTCAAAAGGTAGGGCGCGAGCATCGTACCGTGGTTGCCCAGGTGAATCAGGCGCGGGTGACGCGAGAGAATCTCGTCGAACTCAGGCGACGAGGTGTGGCGAACATCCTCGACGAAGAAGTCGACCATCGGCTTGAGCAGTGTCGACACGTTTTCGACTTTCACCGGTTCGAGCAACTTGTCGGCGATTTCTTCTTGTACGGTTTTGGCGGTAGGTGCGGCCATGGCAAACGGAGAATAAACTAAACGAGAGGGACTTAAGCGGTTTCGACGGTCGGAATGAGCGGGCTTTCGCCAACGGTGGCATCCAGCTCGCGCAGCATGTTGTTCATCAGACGCTGTATCTCGCGACTCTCGGCCTGAATTTGGCGCTGGCGAATCACGGGGTCGTCGGCCAAATCTGCGAGTTGCAACTTGGGGGTGTAGAGGCGGGAGTAGACATCCAGCTGCGGGATGGGTGCCGGGATGCTTGGCAGCACCACGATGCGGTGGCGCTCAATGCGGTGGTAGAGCAGTGGCAGCAGCGTGTGCATGGCTTTCATCGTGAAGTCATCGAGCCGCACGCCGGTCGACCACTGTTCCGTGCCGCGGTGGACGGTCACGAGGATGTTGGTTTTCAGGCGTATGGCCAGCTCAAGGTAGCGGTGCGAGCGGAACTCGCGCATGCGGTCCATGTTGCCGAAGTTGCAGTTGTCGCCTTCGGGCAATACCATGAAGTCCGTGAAATGACCGGCCTCAAAGTTGGCCATCACCTCGCTGAAAGTGTAGGGCTGGCGGGCGTTGAGGTACTGCGCCATCAGATCGCGCAGGCCGGGAATCACGAAAAACAGCCGGTGCGCCACGGCGAAGGGCACGCGGTGACCAAACCCGGCTTCATCGGCCAGGCGGGCCAGTAACGCACCCACCGGCCAGGGCCCGAACATCGGCCCGTGGTTCATGATGTGGATCAGGCGGGGGTTGGCCTCGAAGACATCCTCCATTTCGGGCTCGATACGGAAGGAGTAGTTTTCGACAAACCAGTCGAAAATCGGGCGCATAAACTGATCGACCTTCTTCAGGTTCACCGGGTTGGTGGTGACGGCCGAGCGCTTGGGCATTAGTTTTTCCAGCGGATTCATACGTGCACTAATCTAGTGGAAATTTCGCAGAGTGCACGCCCTTTCGGGTTGTGCTTGTGTGTAGCGGTCTATTTCGCGCACAGCTGTCATGCTGAGCTTGTGGAAGCATCCTATTATGCTGCTAGGAATATACTGCCGGGCGTGAGCACTCAAAGCCGCAACTGCTTTTTCAGATCCGGGTAAATCGCCTGGAAGGCCTTCATGGCCTTATTCTCGAGCTTCTTGCTCGTAAAGCTGTGCAAGCGGGGGTGCAGCGGCTTTTTGGCGGTGTGATACAAATCGAGTCGGCCGCCGATCATATCGCCCTCGATGAAGTTGATGCGCGCAAACTGACCGTTGTAGGTGCCGTCGTAGCGCGGTTCCAGGCCATGCTCTAGCATCAGGCTTTCGGTGAGCAGGCCGATTTTCTTGAGCATCTCGTCCGACACGGTATGCGTCTTCAAGGCCGCCGTACCGATTTTGACAGCTCCCGACGGGTCGCCCTCGGCGGCGCCTTTTTTGGCGAGGTGGTCGGCGCGCTCGTTCCACTTGTTGCCGCTGTGGGCTTTCACTTTGATGAACTGCACGCGAACGGGGCAGTTGCGCATAAACTTCGCATAGCGCTGCGTCAGGTCTTGCTTGGCCCGCCACTGGCCCGTGGCCCAGGATTCGATGCCCTGGTAGTCGAAGTAGATTTTGACGTGGTCGAACCCGTGCTTTTGCAGCCATTGCATCAGCCGACCCACAGCGAACAGCTCGCCTGCCACCTGCCGGGTGCCATCCACAAACTTGGACGGCACCGGCCCATGCAGCTCTTTGATGACCTCGCCACCCTGCAACACCACGATGCCATAACCGACGCGATCGCCCAGTGCGGAGCCATCCACGTAGGCTTCCACCGGGCCGTCAATCGCCTTCAGGTTCGCCATGGCGGCAAAGGTAGGCAAAGGCGGTTAATCGCGCCGACCCGGGCCGTAATTGCTGTGCTTCTGCTCGAGGGGCAAAAAGTCGCGCAGCCTGACGAGCAGCCGGGCATCACTGCCGTTTACGTTGCAGTCGAACGTCAGCGTGATACCCGAGGCTGAACGGCCATCGTTCAAGTGCACATCACCGGTGGTTGTGATTTCGCCCGCCATGCGGTCGGCCTGGTAGTCTGAAATAAAGACGCCGCCGCCCTGAAATTCAGCGACAAACGACAGCCGATCGCCCACCTCATGCGGCTTTGAATTAATGTCAAAATCTTGGTCGAACGCACGACCCTGTCCGTAGGTACCCATAATTATGCTTTACGCAAAACTCAGCGGCCGAGTTGCCAACTGAGCGTGCCCGTCACGCGCAGGCCCTCGGCGGGGATGATACCCGGCCCGGGGTAGCCTGTCGCCCGGCGCGTGAAGTACATATTGTTCGTCAGGTTGTTGAGACTGGTGCTGAACGTCAGCTGCTTGTACGTGTAACTGGCCGTCAGGTCCATCACCCAATAGCTCGGGATACGCCCTTCGATGGCCGTGGCGGTCTGCTCGGCGTTGGTGGCGTCCGAATACTGCGCGCTGGTGTAGCTCAGCTGCCACCCCAGTCGGAAGCCCTTGTAGCCACCGCTGAGCCCGGTCCGCACGATCACATCCGGCACGTATTCCACCTGATTGCCTTCAAAAGCGCTGTTCTCGGAGTTGACGTACTGCGCGTTCAGCACCGTCGCGTTCACGAATACATCGCCCGTGAAGCTGCTGGCCGGGAAAAACACACTGCTGAAACGCCAGTTGGTGTAAGTCTCGAGCCCGAGGATGCGCGCATCCGAGACGTTCGTACGCAGGCGGTAGGGCTTGAACAGTGCCGAATCGACGGCGAGAATCGCGCCAATGCGGTCCTGGTATTGCAGCCAGAACGCGCTGTAATCGAACTGCAGGCCAGCTTTTGGCAGCTTACCACGGAAGCCCAGGTCGGCGGTGTGGCCACGCTCGTCTTGCAGGTTGGGGTCCACCTGAAAGTTGGGGTTTACAACCCGCATGTCATTGAACGTGATGGCGCGGTAATTCTGTGAGAAGTTGGCGTAGAGCTCCAGCCCGTCTTTGGGTTTGAAGCTCGCACCGATGCCGGCCAGCACGAACTGTCGGCTGTAATCGCGGGCGTCTTCATTTTGCTCGAAGTCGATGAGGTTGCCCGCCCGGTCTTCAACAGTGTTGTTGTAGTAGCCATCGGCCTGGGTGTTGATGAACTCGTAGCGTAGGCCCGGCGTGATGGCAAAGCGCTGACCAAAGCGAAACACGTGCTCGGCGTAGGCGCTGAGGTTGGTGCTCGGGAAGTCGAACTCCGAAGCCATGAGTGTGTCGTTGGGCAGGAAACGGAAATCAGGTCCGGCACCTGCCGAGGCCAATCCCTGCGCCTGCGTGGTAAAGCCGCGGTAGATACGAATGCCTGCCCCCAACGAGTAAAGATTGCCACCAAAACCGCTGTATTGGTGCAAGAGGCGCGTTTCGTTGCCAATGTTGCGGTACTGGCCGTAGATGCGGTCGCGCTGCTGGCCGTCGTCGGCGCGGTTGATATACGTGAGTACGCCCAGGGCATCGCGACTGGCCAGCAGCCCGAAGGTGTTGGAGGTCAGACGGGTAAGTGCCGAGAGCTTGCAGTCGACGGATACATTCGCGAGGTTCCAGTTCACCGCAAACCAATTGCGCTCGCGGTTCGACTGCAACGGGTCTTCGGCAAACTCGGCATCTGTGAGGCCGCCGGGCTGCTGGGCGAGGTAGTTCATGTGCGTGTATTCAGCGCGGATGGTCAGCCGACGGGTGGGCTGCCAGCCGATACCGCCATGCGCATGGTGTTGGTGGAAACCCGCTTTGGGGCGCTGACCGTCGCCACCAGCGTATTTGTGGTAAGCGAAGTAGCTCAGTTTTCCATCAGCCACGGTTCCACCCACGGAATTGAAGAAACTTTTAAAATTCCAGGAGCCGCGGCTGATGTTGCCGTTCCACTGGAAGCGCTGGTCGTCGGGCGCCTGTTTCAAATCGAAGTTGACCAGCCCGCCGAACTGCGTGCCGTACTGCAGCGAGGCAGCCCCGCGCACGATTTCGATGCGGTCGATGGCCTCCACGGGTGGGGTGTAGTAGCTTTCGGGGTAGCCCAGCGCATCGGCAGCCATGTCGTAGCCGTTTTGGCGCATGTTGAAATTCGAGCTGCGATGGGGGCTCAGGCCGCGCCCGCCGATGTTCAGGCTGAGGCCCGCGCCATCGTTTTCCCAGATGTTCAGCCCGGCGATTTGCCCAAAAAGTTGCCGCGCGTTGTTCGTCGCAGCGTTGATGTTCATTTGGCTGACGTTGATCACCTCGGTCTTCTTCGCGGCATAAATCAGTGTGCCCTCGATGTCGCGCAGGTGGCGCTGCTCGTATTTGGTGGTAATGATGCGAACTGGACCGGTCTCGGTGTTCAGGGTGTCGGGCCCGCCGGTCAGGGCGGAGTCGGGTTCGTGCAACAGCGCCAGGTCAGGCGTCTGCTGGGCAAACGCGAGTGTGGTCGTCGCAAAGACGACCAGCAGACCCCATACTATTTGACGAATGGCGCTCATAGATGCGATAGGTAGAAATCACGCCTCTTGACTAAGGTTAACTGGACTGAGTCTAGTTATAGTCAACGATGAAATCGCGCCCAAAGGTATCCTTTTTTTGACTTAGATTCATTCCACGGACGGTAAAAATCCGGCTCGGCTGGTCTTGCATGCGCACATAGAATTCGGCTGTCAGGATCGGCTCTGCGATGCCCTTCTTGCGCCACTCGTCGCGGAGGTGGTGGGCCATCTGCAAAATCATGTCTGGCTGAAAGCTCATCTGCTTTTGTTGCGGGCGGGTGAGGATGCGTGTGTGGTCGGCCACCCAGCGGCGGCCAGTCTTGGGGTCCGTTACGTAAAAGAAGCCCGTGCCCGCTTTCTCGTAGAGCATTACCCGCCAACTGAAGCGGTAGCCCTCTTCTTTCCAGAACAAATCGCTCGGAAACACCAGATAGCGCATCGGCAACAGCACCTGCAGGCTGAAGTAAACTATCCCGCCGATGATCAACACATGCTTCAAGACGTGAATCGGGCAATAGACTTGCTCGAACTCCCCCTTGAGCTTTCGCACGTTCAGCTTCTCGCGTACCCACTCCAGGTTGCGCAGGTGCCATTCTGGCGAGAAGAAAATGAGCGTCGCCACGATCATCACCCATGGGAAGATGCCGATGGGGAAGAGCACCCACGTCACGACATGAAACACCACCACCGCGATATACGCCCACGGCCGGCTTTTGCGCCAGCTCAGCCAGAACGGAATCGTCAGGTCGTAAACACACCCGAACCAGCTGAACACATACGCCACCCACAGCTCGTCCATCAGCCCGCCGACGAGTGGCAAGTGCGTGTGCGCCGGCAGCCAGATGCGCAGGGGCAGCGCTTCCAGCAGCCAATCGGGTTGTACTTTGGCCACGCCCGCAAAAAAGTACACGATGGCCAGCTGCGCTTGCAACGTGGTGATGGTCCAACGCGGGATGTGCCGCCGTAATAGCTTCGGCCACAGCAAGACATCCAAACTGTACTGCCGATGCGCGGGCAGCCAGATCAGCAGAAAGCTGACCAGCGAGACGAAGTAGTAGTGATTCAGGTACCAGGTTTTGTCGATGAGCTCGACATACGTGAACATCAAAAAAAAGCTGATGATCGCCACCCGATAAAACAGCCCTAGTAGAATCAGCAGCGCCGCCACGCCCATGGCTGCGAACAGATAATACATCCCTGGGTCGCCCAGGCTTTGCGCCCAGGGCACAAACGGGAAGCTGAAGGCGGGGGCGATGTATTGCTTTTCGATCCAGCCCAGTGACCAAAAGCGCACGACGCTGAAAAGCATCAGCGCGCCAAAGGCCATTCTGAACGCAGCAAGCGGCGCCGTGGGAATCGGCGCCGCTAACTGCTGGAGGTAATCGTGTGGTCGTAAACGTCTCACAGTGGCCGCAGTTGCGGTAATTGTGCGGGAAAGTTACGGACTTATTCTTAGTACGAATAAAAATAAGCCACTGTTTGGTTGCTTTAACGCACCTGCAGCTTGAGGCTCGTTTGTGCCTCCGCCGAGCGCAATTGCAGCAGGTAGAGCCCCTGTGCCACGTCGGGCAGTTGCAGTTCGTAGCCAGTGGGCATACGCTCAACGCGAATGTGGTTGACGGCTCGGCCCTGCAGGTCGAACAGTTGAATCTGCTCGAGTTGAGCGGTGGTTTCGATGCGCAGGCGGTCGTCGGCGGGGTTGGGGTAGACGTTCAGATCACCAAAAGCGCTTGGGCGGCTGCTGGGGGTGCAATCGTCGGCGGCTACTGTAATCGTAAAGGTTTCAGTAAGCGTGCAGGCGCCACTGCTGAGCACGATTTCGCCACTGAATGTGCCTTCAGCGAAGTACGTGTACGAGAAAGTCGAATCACTGTTGGTGATGGGGCCGCCGCCTTCGCCGAAGTCCCAGCTGTAGGTGTCGGCGGTGCTGCCCGTGAAGGTCAGCGTGTACGACTCGTCAACACAGATGGTGTCGCCGGGGAAACCGCTGAAGCTGTCGAAGGTGATGCCAGCGGGTAGGTCAGCGATAAACGTATCAGCCACCGCAGCGGCATTGCCGAAGTTGCTGTTGGCACCGAAGTCAGGAATCTCGGCATCAATAGCACCAGTCGAGCTCACGAGCGTGGTATCAGCCATTGAGCCATTGCTCCAGCTGATGGAGGGGTCATCGTACGGAATTTGCAGCACCAGCGCAGCGCAGCCTTCGCTTTTCACGCTGACGGGCAGGTCGAAGGTGAAGTCGGATGAGTTGCGAGGCAAGATTTGATAGCCATCCGTGAAGGGGGCTGAATTATCAAACTGACCGCCGATGCCGACAAGGTTAAACGGATAGTCGAATCCCAGCGCCAGATCAGCGAGGTCGACATCATTGTCGATCCGAATGGTGTACGTATTCGTGCCGTCGGTGGCTTCGATGTTGAAGCTGCTGCCGGTGCCATCCCAGTCGGCGGTATCAACGAAGGTGAGGCCCTGAAGTTCGATATACTCGCTCTCGGTGTCCTCGCCAAGGCTGGTCACGATGGCGGGCGCACCCAGGGGCTGGTTGCCGCCCAGAAGCGCGATTTCCGTCAGGTCTTCGATCTGCGCCAGGCCATTAAACTCGCCAATGGTGCCCACCACCCGCACCAGGTCGCCTTCCTGCACGGTGTAGCCGAGGTTACTGCCAAAGTTGACAGCAGCAATGCCACCGGTCGCATCAATGAGCGTAAACTGGAGATTATTCGCACCGCCCTGCAAATCGACGCCGTAGACCGTACCGGTCAATTCGCAGGTGACGCCGAGCGAGTCGGCCAGGCCGTCGTTGTCGCTGTCGGCGGTCACGGTCCCGATATCATAGGCCGGGATGACAGCCGGAGCACAATCCTCAACCACAATCGATAGGGTCGTCGAATCCACGCAATTCCCGCTGGGGTCAGTAGCCGTTAGTTTGACGTCGAACGTACCGGGGTCCGGGAAGGCAAAATCCACCGAACTGCCCTGCGCGTTTCCGGCACCATCAAAGTCCCATTCATAGGCTGTTCCGGGTGGGTTTACGTTTGGCCCAACGACATAGGTCTCGGTGGTGTCGGCGCAAACGGTATCGCTTGGCAGGGTGAAACCAGAGCCAACAGGCGTGCCGAACATGATCATGGTGTCGCCAACGGCGGTGGCGTTACCGAAGCTGATGGACGCGCCGTAGTTGTCGTCAACGCTGACGTTTACGGCACCGGCTGCGGTGTATTCGGCGGTGTCGGCGGTCGAGGCGGCGGGGTTATCCCAGAGGATGCCTGCGCCGCTGTAGGGGATCTCTAGCACGACAGGCCCGCCACAATCTGCGCTTTTGACGCTGATGGGCAGGATGAACTCGAAGTCTCCCGTGTAGCGTGGCAGGATGCGGTAGCCGTCATTTGGGGGAGTGTTGAACGTGCGCTGACCGCCAATGCCTGAGAGGTTGAACGGCAAAGTCGGCACCGGGCTGCCATCAATATCAGTGTCCTCATCAATACGAACGGCGAAGGTGTCTACGCCATTGGTGACATCAAAGTTGAAATTACCTGAAGTTGACCACTGCGAGGGGTCGACGAGGTAAACGCTATCGAGCTGGATGATCTCGCTCTCGGTGTCTTCGCCCAGGCTCGTCACGCTGACGGGTTCACGAATGGTGCCGGTTGGGCTGATGAAAATAATCGTGTCCAGGTCGCTGATTTGCGTGTTACCATTGAACGCGCCAATTTCTCCGCGAACGTGAACACTGTCGCCCTGATTAACCGTGTAGCCAAAGCTGCCACCCGCGTGAAAGACACCAATACCGCCGGTGGTATCAACGAGTGTGAACTCAATGTTGGCCCCACCCTGCATATCCACGCCATGCACCGTGCCACGCAGTTCGCAGAATACACCGGTAGAGTCTGCCACGAAATCGTTGTCGGCGTCGGCGGTTACAGTAGCAATTTCATATACCGGTACGCTTGGCTGCTTGTACAGCACAATGTCGTCATACGCAGCCCAGCCGGCATCCCCGGTGGCGGCGCTGAGTCTGGCCAGAAATCGAATGCGCACGAAATCTTCACCCAGCGGCACATCAATCACCTCTTGTTGCCAGGCACCACCCGTATTGGGGTTGAGCGAGACAATGGGCGAGGTCCAGGTGGTGCCATTGTCATACTCAACCTGATAGGCCAGGGTGTCAAAGTTAGCCGGATTGAAGTTGTTACTGGCGTAGAAGAAGCTCAGCTGCACGTCCTCGGTAGCGTAAGCTGATATATCGATCACACCGGGTCGCAGTTCATGCATCACACGCCCCAGGCTGGGCTCATCGAGGTCGCGCATGGCGCGCAAGTTGGCCGGACTGTTGGCTGTAATCGTGTTTGGGGCATCGCCAACAGAGCCGGTGTTAATCCATTGCGAATTGCCGACTGAATACGCCGAACCTGGAATTTGATTGAAGGTCCAGGGGTAACTCGTCGCCTCGAACTTCAGGTGGTTCAGCGTGTCAATTTGTGCTTGTGCACTGCCTACGAACAGCAATGCCAGAAGAAGTAAGTAGAGTTTACGCATGAGACTGTGTGTATTTGTACGCAAAACAAATTAACACGCCCAGCGTTCACCCTCAACGCCCCAAGCTTGTATTAACAGAAATTTAAGCTGCCACGCCGTTAGCGTGCCACCAGCTGCTCGCGGTCTGGCCCAAATGACACGTGTTTTACGGGCACATTCACGCGCTGTTCGATGAGCTGGAGGTAGCGCTCGAGTGCGTCGTCAGCTCCGGAGCCGTCTGTTTGCCAGCCCGGCAGCTTGTCATAGACGGGGGTGATGCTTTCGGCAGATTCTGTCCCGTCGGCAGTCGTGATCTGCTCACCGTCGCGTTCGTAGGTGGTGCAGACCTGCACCTCGTCCATGCCACTGAGCACGTCTACTTTCGTGATGGCGAGCTCCGTTACGCCGTTGACTAGAGAGGCGTAGTCCAGCGCCGGCAAATCAAGCCAACCCGTGCGACGCGGGCGTCCGGTCGTAGAGCCGACCTCGCCCCCGGCTTGGCGAATCTGCTCGCCCAAATCGCCGGTGAGTTCAGTGGGGTAAGGCCCGTTGCCCACGCGGGTGGTGTAGGCTTTGAACACGCCCACGACCCGGTTGATGGCCTGCGGCGGAATGCCCAACCCAGTGCTGGCGGCACCCGCGACGGTGTTCGAGCTGGTCACGAACGGGTAGGCGCCGAAGTCGACATCCAGCAGCGTACCCTGTGCGCCCTCGGCGAGGATGTTGCGGCCTTCTTTTAGCGCACGGCACATATCGATTTCGGTGTTCGAAATCGGCATCTTGGCGAGCTTGCCGATGGCCTCATGAAAGGCGTCCATGCCTTCGTTGATGTCGCCGTCGTAATCGAGTTGCTGCAAGCGCTTGCGGTGGGTGTCGAGCAAGAATTCGAGCTTGTCGTTGAGTCGCTGCTTGTCGAGCAAATCGCCCACGCGCAGGCCCTGGCGAGCGTATTTGTCTTGGTAAGTCGGCCCGATGCCTTTCAGCGTTGAGCCGATTTTGTGCTTGCCCTTCGCTTCTTCCAGCGCCTGGTCGAGCAGGCGGTGGGTGGGGAGGATGAGCTGTGTGCGAGCAGAGAAGCGCAGGCGATCGCCAGGTGTGATGCCGGCGTCTTCCAGTTGCTTCAGTTCGCGCATCAGCGTGATGGCATCCAACACCACACCGTTGCCGATGATGCAGACTTTGTCTTCATGGAAAATCCCCGAAGGAATCTGGTGTAGAATAAACTTCTTGCCTTCGATCACGAGGGTGTGGCCAGCGTTTGGGCCACCCTGAAAACGGGCGATCATATCGTGTGCGGGCGCGAGGACGTCGACAAGTTTGCCCTTGCCTTCGTCGCCCCATTGCAGTCCGAGCAGTACCGTTACCGGCATGGGCGTGGTGGAATAATGCTCGCCAATCGGTTCAGACGAGTCGTTCGAAAATCAAATGATAGACAGTTGTGAAGGCAGGTTATTGATGCGCTCGCAATCGCTCCAGGCCTTCCTCCTGGTTGGCGGTAATGCTAAAAACGCTGTCGAGTTTCGTGATCTCAAGCAGATTGCGAATACTGTCTTGAGGCCCACTAATGACCATTTCGCCGCCTTTGCCACGCACTTTGGTGTACAGCGTAATGAAAATCCCCAGGCCGGTAGAGTTCACGTGTTTGAGTTCCGAAAGGTCGATCAGAAAAAATGTGATGCCTTTGTCCAGCTGTTGCTCAAAGTCTTTTTTGAGCTTCTGGCGGTCGGCCTCGCTCAGCAAACTGCCTTCGAGGTTAAAAATGGCAATCTTACCGTCTATTTCATGTGTGTACTCCATTGTTCAGCAGAGATTAGGCTAGGCGTGATGGGAGAGAAGGTGTAGCGCAGATAATCGGGAGAAGAATGTGCAGTGGTATGCAGCAGGGAATGTGCGGATGTGCTTATGCGTAGTTGGTTTGATACTTAAGCCGCGCTTGTCTCATTCGGGTTGTTTTTGCAAGAGGGCTGCTGGCAGTGCCCGTATAAGATAAGCGAGTGGTGGGTCACATCAAAGTTAAGTAATTCTCCAACCATATTCTGCGTGTCGT
This sequence comes from uncultured Bacteroidia bacterium, assembly GCA_964611815.1. GTDB lineage: Bacteria > Bacteroidota > Bacteroidia > J057 > CAZTEZ01 > CAZTEZ01. Next base: position 13,777 of record CAZTEZ010000051.1, read on the forward strand.
TAACGCGGGGGTCGCAAAATTCCAGCACCTTGCCGC